>JAFQLN010000212.1 GCA_017414585.1 Clostridia bacterium
AAAAACTGCAAATTTGCTCTATTGCCCTCTCCGACACTTCGTGCCACCTCTCCCAAAGGGCGAGGCTTTTGTACAAAACGCTTCTTTGTATGATACCAATGCGGATTCATATTCGCATTTAAAGTAAATGCTGTTGCCGTGTTCAGAGCAGCAGGACAGATGCCGCCAAACCGCTGCCCGCAAAAAGATCCGGGAGAACCTTTTTGAAAGTCCCCCCGGAATCCTCTTATGGTAAACCGCGTATATTATTCTTCAATAGCCGCCTTGCGGGACAGAATCGCGTGCAGTTTTTCACTGTCGAACTTCGCTCTGCGGTCAAAGGCGTAGATGCCGTTCTTTTCCTGATAAACGTCCGTCAGCTGCGTGTAGCAGAACGCGCACATCTTCGGGTTGTCGAGCAGAACGTCCACCAGTCCCTTCAGACGGGCATAGAACTCGTCCAGAGTCTTCGGTGCTGCCCCGTAACCCCATGCGGCGCTCGGATCTTCGTCGATGTTCCAGTACGCACCGCCGAATTCGGAAACAAAGTACGGCTGTCCTTCGTACACTTCTTCGTTCGGATGGTTGCGGAACGGCTGACCCTCTCCGGTGAGCAGCGGCTCGAATGCCTTTTTGAAGGTCTCAGGATTCTGGTCGTAGTTGTGTACGTCGTAAATATCCGTGATCACGTGTACATAACCGGACGAGTCAATGATCGGACGCATCGGGTCAATCGCGCGGGCAGCGTTGTACATCGTGCGGAAGACATCCTTGTTGCGGCGTGCACCCGTTTCATTGAAGGGACACCAGCCCACAACGGACGGATGGTTGTAATCACGTTCCATTTCGGTGAGCCATTCGGGCAGAATCGAGAGCAGCGAAGCCGGATTCGATTCGTCCAGCCCCCAGTTCGGGAATTCATCCCACAGGAGATAACCGAGCCGGTCTGCGTGATAGAGGAAGCGCGGTTCAAAGACCTTCATGTGCATACGCGCACCGTTGAAGCCTGCCGCTTTGGACAGTTCGATATCGCGCTTGAGTTCGTCATCCGTCAGCGGGGTGTAGATGCCTTCCGGGAAGTACCCCTGGTCGAGAACGAGTCTCTGGTAAATCGGCTTGTGGTTGATTTCAATCGCGTAGCCGTTGATCGCAACACTTCTCATGCCGAAGTAGGACGTTACCGTGTCCTCACCGGCTGTTACGGTCAGGTCGTACAGATTCGGCTCTTCCAGCGACCACAGCTTCGCATCCGGAATCGGGATCGAGAACTGCGCAAACTTGCCGAGGACGGGAGCGGTGACTTCTGCGACAGCTTCCCCTGCGAACGATGCTGCTGCGGTCACGCTCTTGACAGCGCTGTTTCCGCCTTCGAGCGTCACGACAACATCGAGCTTGCCGGCGTCGATATCGGGCGTGAGCTTGAGATTTTTGATATAATTCTTCGGCACGTATTCCATCCATACCGTCTGCCAGATACCCGTACAGCGCGTGTAGTGACATCCCGCATTGCCGTAACGGTGGTATGTCTGCTTGCCGGTCGGCTGGAGATTCGAACGTCCGTTGTCTTCCGCAAAGACGGACAGTACATTTTCGCCATCGGTGAGGTAATCCGTCACATCCACAGCAAACGGTGTGAAGCCGCCTCTGTGCGTGCCTGCGAGCGAACCGTTGACGCGGATTTCACTGTAGTAATCCACTGCTCCGAAGTGAATGAGCACGCGCCCTGCCGTTTTGTCCCAGCCTGCGGGAACGGTGATGGTTCTGCGGTACCAGCAAGCCGCGATGAAGTCCACATATTCAATGCCGGACAGCTTGGATTCCGGTACAAACGGAACGAGAATCTCACGGTCATACGCCGGCGCTTCCCACATTTTCCGTTCGCGTCCGCTGTTGCCGAAGTCAAACGCAAACTCCCATGTGCCGTTGAGGTTTACCCACGTGTTTTCGGGCCGGACGAGCGTCGGGCGGGGATATTCGGGTCTGATGATTGCCATATTTCTGCCTCCTGTATTTTGTTTTCGTTTATCCGATAAGATCAGTATACACACCGCAGATGCCGCTGTCAAGCAATTTTTCGCACATTTTCCGCTCATTCACCGTATGGACATACAGCGGCACACCCGAAGCAAGCATGGCATCCAGAAAAATTCCGTTTTCGCAGAGCGACGCATCACAGGCAATCCATAAAAGCGGATGGGTCCCGGCAAAGGCAAGATGGGCGGCGGTATCGAGCTTTTTTTCCCACGGAAGTGCGTAGAGCGTATAGGCAACACGCGAAAAACCGAGAGACGCCGCTATTTCATACTGTTCTTCCGCGTAAATCTGCATCACAACACGGTCGAGAAAATCCCCGCACGCCGCCGCAATCCTGCCCGCCGCTTCGCTGAAGTTTTCCTTGATATCGGTCACAAGCATCATCTCTTCGTGCTCCCGGAAAAATGCCGCTGCATCCTCGAGCGTCAAAGGAGTAAAACAGCCGAAAATCCGCGCCTCCTCAAACTGCTCCCGCGTCAGGGGAACGCCTTCTCCGACACCCGCAATGTAGTAGTCCGACCAGTCATGGATCGCGACAAGCTCCCCGTCCGCGGTGAACGAAAAATCCAGTTCCACAGCATCTGCGCCGCTGTCCGCACAAAGCCGGAGTCCTTCCAATGCGTTCGCACCGATGTACTGCCGGTAAACGCCGGACGCATCCCTTCCCCAAAGCGCGCCGCCCGCGTGCACAACCCTCTCCGGCAGCAAAAAATCCATCTCCCGCCCCGCAGAACGCTCGCCCGCGATACAAAAAACGAAGACGGTCAGAAAGAGGAAAACGCCCAGAAAGAAAGTCAGATTCCGCATCATTCGCATAAACAAAAAACGGAGGAAACTTTTGATTTCCTCCGTCCCTTTTTTCAGGTTTTATTCCGTTATATGCGTCTGACGGCAGAATTATTCAGCGTCTTCAGCAGCTTCTTCAGCTTCTTCAGCATCCTCAGCAGCTTCTTCGAGGAGAGCGCGGATGGAGAGGCTTACCTTGTGGTTATCGTTGTCGATCGCAGTGATCTTGGCAGCAACAACCTGACCGACTTCGAGAACTTCGTCGGGCTTAGCGATCTTGTGATCGGCGATCTGGCTGAT
>JAFQLN010000213.1 GCA_017414585.1 Clostridia bacterium
CCCTTTGGAATGCATCGGATCGCTCCCATTTGATGCACCCTGAACATCCGGCAGCAATCGCTCTTCCCAGACGGATATCTCTCCTCTCAAACCGTACGAAAACAAAAAAATCCCCCCAAAAACAAACCCATACGAGCCGCACGGAATGTCAGCAGACAAAACCTGCGCCAGTCTGAAAGTTTTGAGGAGGGGTTCGGGGAGGTACTTTTTCAAAAGTATCTCCCCGATTTTCGCACATAACAATATTTTATTCAACTACCGGCGGAACCCAGCCGTACTTGTAGGGTTCAGCTGCCTTGGGTGTGTAAACATACTTTGCTGCGTTGATGAGAACCTTCTGGATCTGTTCGTTGTGATAGGTCGGAACAGATTCGTGACCGGGACGGAAGTAGAAGATCTTGCCGCGTCCGCGCTTGTAGGTACAGCCGGAACGGAAGACTTCGCCGCCGGAGAACCAGCTGATGAAGACGAGTTCGTCGGGCTGGGGGATGAGGAAGTGTTCGCCGTAGGTTTCTTCGTGATCGAGGATGATCTTTTCGCCGATGCCTTCGGTGATGGGATGACCCTGTTCGATAACCCAGAGGATTTCCTTGTCGCCGGATTCGCGCCACTTCAGTTCATCGGAACGAGTGCCGCAGAGCTTCTGGAAAATCTTGGAAGCATGACCGGAGTGCAGGACAACCATGCCCATGCCTTCGAGAACGCGCTTGTGTACACGTGCAACGACTTCATCCGGCACTGCGCCGTGACGCATATGTCCCCACCAGAAGAGAACGTCGGTGTCGGCGAGAACTTCGTCGGTCAGACCGCATTCCGGATCGTCGAGGGTTGCGGTACGGACTTCAAAGCCTGCCTTTTCCAGCGCACGTGCGATGCACATATGAATACCGTCCGGATAAATCGCCTTGACTTTTTCGTCGGTCTTTTCGTGTGCAAATTCATTCCATACTGTAATTTTCATGTGAATTCTCCTTGGAATTGTTAAAATGAATCTGGAATTATTGTAGCATATTTATACAGCAATTGCAAGAGTTTTAAAAAAATACAGAACTGTTTTCTCTTGTATGCACAGACGTTCAGCGGACATCAAAGGAGAAAATCCGCACATCCGCCGCATCTTCATCCCATGTCGTGCGCGGAACAAACGAAACAGACCGATAGAGTCCTTCGGGAAGATCCACGTTCACGCACCCGAGCAGATTTCTGTCCGTTTCCGCAAGTGTGATCATCGCACCGTCTTCCCGCTCGGCTGTGAGCGTATACCCCTTCACCAGCGTTTTCGGCATATGAAGCGTGGGACTGTCCGGGGTGCGGTTTGCGCGCATCGAGTGTCTTCGTTCGCATCCGTCGCCGGGAAGCGTTTCGCGGTTCAGATCCGTGTCGAACTGCAGATGCACACGCGACAGGCTGACCGGGGAAGCAAAGGTGTACGTGACAGTCTTTCCGAGCGGCAGCGTGACGCGGTAATCCTCTTCCCCGTATGTGTGGTTGTTGCGGTCGATGCCGTTGCGCAGATTGTCGAGATTGTCCGGCGCTTCCCCTTCAGAGACCAGCGAGGCTTTGCGGCAGACTTCGGCAATGTCCCTGCGGAAATACGGCAAAAAGCATCCGTTTTCCATCAGTCTCTGCTGCAGCAGCGTGATTTTTTCTTCATAGACCCCATGCGGTGTCAGACAGAATTCACGTGCAATATTTGCCGCCGTGCCGACTGCCTGCCCGAGAAGTGCACAGGTTGCCATGACGCGGGAAGAGCTGATTGCGGCGTGCGTCATGGAAATATTGCGTCCCGCAAAGAAGAGGTTGGGGACGTTCACGGAGTACAGCACGCGGTAGGGAATTCCGTACGGAGAAGGCGTTTTCCCCCATACATTCGGATTGCCCGTGTGATAGAAACCGTCGGGGTGGTGGTCATCCAGTCCCCATCCGCCGTATGCCACGGTATCCGGGAACTTTCCGCCCGCGAGAACATCGGACTGCGTCATGATATACGGCCCGATCATGCGTCTCGATTCCCGTTTGCCGGGAAGGAATCCCATCCAGTCCAGCTCCCAGTAGTCCGCATCCGGCACGGTTCCGCTGTTCTTGATGTGGTTCACCATGCCGTAAGCAAGCGCGACCAGTTCATCCCGCACTTCTTCCGTGTCGTGGATGGAATCGCGGTTTCCGCCCAGCTCCAGATACCAGAAATTTTCCGAAGTGCTTCCCATATGCGGCGTGCGGAAGCGGAGTACATCCTCCGGCAAGTCCGCTGCCCAGTCCGGTGCGATGAATTTGGTAACGCGGTCGGTTTTCCGCATCTGGATGAGACAGCTCATGCCCATTGTCTGCAGGTCAGCCGCTGTCTGCGAGGTTTTTTCACCGAATTCCGATGCAGCCTCTCGTCCGACACGGTATTCGGCACCGGTCAGCGGAGCAAGCACGCTGTCACCGGAGCAGTCCGCAAAATATGCCGCCTTGACGGTATGCCAGCGCTGGGTTGTTGTCTGCCAGCCGGTGACGGAAACAATTTTCCCGTCCTGCATTTCGGCATCGCAGACCGAGCAGTTCAAGAGAAGCGTGATATTCTTCTCAAACCGCACTTTTTCGTACAGAATTCCGTCCCAGACCGCGTACTGCTTATCCGGGTTGCGCCACAGCGATGTGAGTTCGATTTCTTCGATCAGACCGGTTTCGCGGTTGTTGCTTCCGCCCGCACCGCAGATCCACATTCTGATTTCGGACGATGCGTTGCCGCCGAGCACGGGTCTGTCCTGAATCAGCGCCACTTTCGATCCGCCGCGTGCTGCCGCAATTGCCGCGCACATTCCAGCCAAACCACCGCCGACCACACAGAAATCCACATTATGCTCCAGTTTCTGAAATTGCATGGTATACCTCCCATTTTTTGTCAGGATGATTTTTTATCATTATAGCACAGCAAAATAACAAAGTCAACAAAAACAAAGACGCTCCCGGCGTGCGAAAGCGTCTGATCATTTCTTATTTTTTTGCCGCACGCGCCATGGCGAGGATATTTTCCACCGGCACATTCGGCAGAATCCGTTCGTGGCTGGGCGAGATGACAATCGACGGACCCAGAATCGAGCGAACACGGTCCACTTCGCGTTCGATTTCTTCCGGTGTCGCATTGACAAAGAAGGACTGTGCGTCGATGCCGCCGACAAACGCGAGATCATTCTTGTACTGCTTCAGATCGTCCGCGCTCATGCCGACTGCCTGTGCCTGAATCGGGTGCAGTGCGTCAACGCCCGCGTCAATGAGATCGGGAATGATCCGGTAAATCGAGCCGCAGGAGTGCAGAAGAATCTTCTTATTGTACTTTTTGCCGACTGCAATGATCTTCTTGAATCCCGGCATAACAAATCTGCGGAACATTTCGGGGGAAATGAACAGATCCAGCTGCGTGCCGAAGTCGTTGCCGAAAAACATAACGTCCGCGCGGTCACCGAGTCCGGAAAAGAACTTTTCGTTCGCCTGTACGTAGAAGTCCACAACGTGCTCCGTTACCGCTTCGACGACTGCGGGATTTTCGTACATCTTGATAAAGTAGTTTTCCATACCGAAAAAGTCCGCGACGATGTGGAAAAAGCAGCTCCACATACCGGTGAACACCATTTTGTCCCGAAACTGTTCGATATAGCTGTAAACGTGGTCAAAATTGCAGTATTTCGCATCCGGCCACGGATAGGCTTCGACTTCTGCCGTGTCTTCCGTATCGGCAAAGCATCCGCCTGCTGAAAGGGTTGTGCGCGCCTTGCTTTTGTAGGCAACGTCAAACATCGGACGTCCTTCGGGATGGCGGTAGCCTCCGTCCGCACTGATCCAGCGGCAGTCGTCATCAAGATAGCGGAAGAACGTCTCCGGATTGTCTTCAAATCCCCATTTCTGTGCGCCTTCTGTGATCAGACAGCGGTCGGGATTGCCCGTCCACATCACGCCGTCCCCGGCACTGCGGTGCTCAAATACCTCAAGCACTTTTTCTCTGGATGTTTTCATAGTCAGTACTCCTTATGGACAATTTATTTCCTGTTGAAATCCCGTACCGCGCGGCACATGGCTTCCACATTTTCTTCCTTTGTGTAGTAGAACATATAGTCGGATGCCCCAAGGATATGTTTTCTGCCCATCCGCTTTGCCGTCTCGAGGATATGCCGGGATTTTTCGTAAATCTCTTCCGGTGTATCATTGAGCAGCGCATCCAATCCGATATTCCCGCGGGTACAGATGTTTTCGTCGAGCTTGGAGAATGCGTCTTCCATGCTTTTTACGTTGCCTACCGGATAACCGGACAAGGTTTCAAACAGGTCGATACCCATCCGGTTATAGTACCCCATCGTCAGCATCGGCTCAATCGGCGAACAGATATGGGAATAGATAAGCAGTCCTTCTTTGTGCGCCATGTCGGAGATCTGCTTTGAATACGGCACAAGGAAGTTTTCGTAATACTGCGGAGAAATCATTTCCGAACCGGGACCACCGAGGAAGACGAAATCCGCTCCGCCCGCCGCGACCGCTTTGAGCAGTTTTTCGTCAAGCGCGAGGATTTTGTCCATCAGCCGATAAAAACGGCGGTCTTCCAGCGTGGATGCAAAAATAGCTGTATCCTGCGTGCTCGGAAATCCCATGAGTTCATACGGCTGCATCGCCCACTGAATATCCATAGGATCGTCCTCGCCGATAACACTGCGGCACCACTTCACACCTTCGGTAACTTTCGAAAAATCTTTTACTTCCAGCAGACGGTCGAGGTAGTATTCGAATACATCCAGGTCTTCTTCTTCCCTGACATAAAACTCCACAGGACACACACCCATGTATTCTTCCTCGAGCGCCTTTGATGTCAGCGCTCCGACCGGTGTGTGAAAGACACTCGAATACGTCCGCCGTTTTCCGTTTGCTGACACTTCTGTTTTTCCGGTAACCGTCACTTCATCGGTCAGCTGGGTGAGATCGCAAAGTCCCATGTTGTACAGCGGTGACATATCAAAGCGGCGGCAGGCTGCCCTCGTATCCTCCAGAGATGTTTCACTCATCCAAGTTTTCCCTGCCAGACGGGTATCAAATCCGGCGCCTGCACCGATCTGGGGGGAACAAAGAAATTGTTTGCCGCCGTACCGTACATAGTTTTTATAGATTTCGCGGTTGGTCATGGTCAGCCTCCCTTGCGCACAAATCTGTGTTATTTTTTTCATTGTACAGGATTGCGGCAGTTTTGTCAATTCCATCTGCAAATTTCGATTCTGCCGGAATGAAAAATCCTCCGGAAGAGATTTCCTCCGGAAGATTTCGGACTGTATTGCTTTGTTCAGAGTGAGGCTGTACCCATCAGTCAACTGTGACAAGTTCGTATTCTCTCGACCCGCAGCCCAGTGCCGCAGCCGCTTCGACCGTCAGCACACCGTTGCGGGATTCGATTCTTTCCAGCAGATGCTTCTGTCCGGGATCGTCCGTCGCGGCATACACAAGGTCGAGACACGCCTGGTCAATCGCAACGGGATCAAGCGACGCGAGAATGCCGATATCCGCCATGCACGGGTCTTCCGCAACCGCACAGCAGTCGCAGTCCACGGACATATTCTTCATGACATTGACATACACAATTCTTCCGCCGAAAAATGCAGTCACGGAAAGCGCTGCGTCCGCCATCGAACGGAGGAAGGAATCATGATCCGCCGTCCAGATTTTTTCCGGTTCGCCCGCGCCGTGGATGTATGCCTTGCCGAACGAGGATGCCGCACCGATGGAAAGCTGCTTGAGTGCGCCGCCGTATCCGCCCATCGGGTGTCCCTTGAAGTGGGACAGCACGAGCATGGAATCGTAGTTTTTCATATTTTTGCCGACATAATTCTTCTGAATCTGTCTGCCTTCCGGAATGGCAAGCTCAAGATCAGGTCCTTCGGCGTCGAGGATATCGACCGGGAAGAGATCGCTCCAGCCGTGCACCTTCATGGTTTCGATGTGCTTTTCCGTGGTGTTGCGCCTGCCTTCATAAGCGGTATTGCATTCGACAACGGTACCGCCGACTTTGTCAATCACCGGTTTCCAGAAATCGGGTTTCAGAAAATTCTGGTTGCCGACCTCACCGGAGTGCACCTTGACAGCTACTTTTCCGGGCAGTTCTGCGCCGAGCAGATCATAGAGTTCGAGCACCTTTTCGGGGGTAATGGTTTTCGAGAAATATACCTTCGGTTTCATCGTTCATCCTCCTGTACGGTTGTTGATTGTGGTGTTCATCCCATGAACTTGTGGTATGCGCTGATTTTGCATCAGAGACTGCGGAGATATGCGTAAATTTTATTGGCAAGCAGAACATGACCGGCATCGTTCGGATGCAGTCCGTCGGGACAAAACTTTTCGCGGATTGCGTCCACTTTCGGCTGAATGCCGCTTTCTGCATACAGATCGAGCACGGGGAGGGAGTAATACTCCGCCATTTCCCGGATGATGTTCACATAGGTCTTCAGCACAGCGGTATTGTACGCCTTGTTTCCGTCCCCCTTGGGATTGTCTTCATTGCAGCGGTGCAGAGGGGTCAGAATCACAATCGGCTTGCCGGGGAAGCGTTCGTGCAGGCGGGTCATGATATGGTGGCACGCGCCGTAGAACGTATAGAGCGAGCGGTCTGCAAACGTGCCGATGGGAGCGTCGCCGTGTCCGAAGTCGTTGGTTCCGCCGAAGACGACAACAATATCCGCATCTTCATCGAGTTCTTCCACCCGTCCGCAGAAGTCCATGTCCCAGCGTTCGTTTGTGGGGGTGATCTGTCTCGCAAATCTGGTACCGCCGATGCCGTAGTTCTTCACTTCACGGCATTCGCCCATCTGTCCGACGAGGGTGACAAAATGCTTGTCCGCTCCGGTCGTGCCGTGTCCTTCCGTGATGCTGTCGCCGAGGAATACGATTTTCTTTCCTTTGAGTTCCATAATGCTTCCTTTCTGTCATACCGATCCGGATTTTACCGATCCTGTACATCCGTATCGTGGATTTTTACATTCATGCCGTTGACTTCGACCCCTTCCCCTGCGGGGATGAGGATGTATTTCTTTCCGTCGATCACGCGCGTTTCGACCATGAAGCTGCTCTTCGGATCGACCGTGATCTTCACCTGCGGCGTGACCACTTCAAATTTCTTCGCTTCGATGAGGTTGTTCGGATTGAGGGACACGCCCTTGCCGAACTGCTCGCTGAATTTGTCCGTGAATACGTCGATTTTCTCCTGCGGCACGCCGCTGTCTGCGAGAATGGCGCCCACCTCGCGTGCATTGATCTCGAGCGGGTCGGGATCCTTCGTTTCCTTATGGACTTCGATCTTCTCGCGCATCTGTTCGTGCAGAGACTGCATGACATCGTAGCTGAAGTCATCTTCCAGCGACTCCGCGAGCACGGTCTGGAAGTTCTCCTTCTGCTCCGGTGCGGTCATCGGCACATCCGTTTTGAACAGTGCGTCAATGAATTCGGTGTGCATGGCATCCGGATTTTTCGCAAAGTACAGTGCGCTGTGGATATTCGCCGTTCTGTCCTCGAAGGAGGGAAACATAAAGCCGATGACCGGCGGCGGAACGATCTGTTCGCTTTCGTAGCCGTGGAATTCCTGCTTTGACGCATTGTAGCCAAGCTCCGGTCTGCCGTCCTTCACGGGACAGACCGCACAGAGGATATAGCGGAAAATGGTATCGGATGCATCCGCATCGCTGTCATCCCGTCCCTTGCGCGGCACATCATAGGCATCGGATGCGAGCAGGATGAGATAGTTTTCATGCTCCATATCGAGTGCGGCAACTGCTTTTTCGTAAAACTGCTGCCGGACTTCTTCATCTTCCAGCCCGGTATTCCTGAGTGCCGAGAGCAGTCTGTGCTCATCGCTGTCCAGGACCTGCTGCATGGAAAAGCTCAGTCCAATGAGATTTTTGCCTTCCGTTCCGCCGAGGGATGCACGGAAAATGCCCATGTATTTTTCCAGTTCCAGTTCCGGCATCAGTGCTGTGGACGCCTGTACCCGGGCGATGATCTGTCCGGTGGTATTGACATAGCAGCCGTAGATTTTGCCGATGCTGTTTTTATCCGGAGCCAGTCTCCGGCGGATTTCATTGCGTTCTTTCTGGTTCATATGTTTTGCCGTCTCCTGATCGGGTTCTGTTTCTTTCCTCTATTATAGCATATCTGCCGTGTTTTCGCTGTCTTTTTTCAAATATTCACCGGTGAATTTCTTTTGTCAGCCGAGGCATTCTTCCAGTGCATCCAGTACAGCCGCCGTATTGTCCTCGGAGTATTCGATCTCCGCCGAGTAAAGCCGCGCCGTTTCGATCAGTTCGGCAAGGGATGCTTCTCCGTTCTTCCGGCATTCGCCCTCCCATATCGACCGGATCACGGCATAGCTGAGGACAGCAAACGCAAGCCGTGCATCGAGATCGAGAACATCCGCCGCGTCAGCCAGATGCCGGTTCACAAAGTACACGAGCAGCTGTTCCCACACGGTTTCTCCTTCAGCCGGTGCTTGGAGGAGACATTCTGCGTTCTCCGCGTTCAGGTATGCGAGTCTGTCATCCCACGCGGTCTCCATCCGTTCCAGTCCGTTATAGAATTCGCGCCACTGTTCCGGCGTGCGTCCGTACCAGACATCATCCGTCAGCCGGAAGATGCGTTCTGCCAGCGGCTCGGCGCGGTTCTGGAGGACTGCGAGAATGTTTTCCCGTTCGGCGAACACCGCTTCCTCCCACGCCGAAGACGTTTCGTCCGCGTCATCCTCCTCCCACAGAATCCACCGGGTCACGGATTGTTTTTTCAGAAGCAGTTCCCCGACCGCTTCGCATGCCAGCCCGAGTCCCATCTCCCGTCGTGCACAGAGTTCGTTATAAAAACGCGGATGATCCGTGCAGATCTGCGACAGATGCTCCTTGCCGCAGCGGATATAAATATCGCACAGTCCCGCGCTGTTGAGAAACGGACAGCGTTCGTTTTCGCAGAGCCGGAAATGCGCGCCATCTTCATCCTCGTCAATCGAATCGTGCAGATGTGCGCCGAATTCCCCGCTGACCGACCGGTAATATGCCAGCGTATCCGCGTCAATGCCGATTTCCCAGCCGATACAGCAGCTTTTGCGGCACGCGCCCGCCTTGCAGTGAAACTGCGGATAATAGTCCGGGACAAAAGTTTTCATGCTGTTCCTCCATGAATGAAAAAATCAAACCGCTCCCCATTGGCATGAAGAGCGGTGATCTGCGATTATTCCTGTTTTCCTATACATCCCAAATGAGTGATATGTCATTATCTGTCAAGAGAGTTTATATGGAAGCCGTTCGGTTCTGTTGTCCGGATGCGGATCGGTCCGCCGGCGGAATGTTCGATTTTATTTCGCGTAGTCGATTCTGCGGCTTTCGCGGATGATATGGACTTTGATCTGTCCGGGATATTCCAGTTCGTTTTCGATCTTCTTGACGATATCGCGTCCGATGATCGTCATCTGGTCGTCGCTGACGATTTCCGGCTTGACCATAATGCGGATTTCGCGGCCAGCCTGGATTGCATACGATTTTTCAACGCCCTCGAATTCATTTGCGATTTCTTCGAGCTTGGTGAGACGCTTGATGTAGTTTTCAAGGTTTTCACGTCTTGCACCGGGACGTGCTGCGGAAATAGCGTCCGCTGCCTGAATGATCAGAGCTGTGATGGACTGTGCTTCCACGTCGCCGTGGTGTGCTTCAATCGCGTGGATGATTTCCTTGGATTCCTTGTACTTACGGGCAATTTCTACGCCGAGCTGTACATGGGAGCCTTCGACTTCCTGCGTCAGTGCCTTACCGATGTCATGCAGCAGACCTGCGCGCTTGGCAAGCATACTGTCCGCACCGAGTTCGTCCGCGATCATGCCGGCAAGCAGAGCGACTTCCACGGAGTGCGCGAGGACGTTCTGCCCGTAACTGGTACGATACTTGAGTCTGCCGAGGAGCTTGACGAGTTCCGGATTGATGCCGTGGATGCCGGTATCGAAGGTGGCTCTTTCCCCTGCCTGTTTGATGGTATTTTCCACTTCGCGGCGGGCTTTTTCAACCATTTCTTCGATGCGGGTCGGGTGAATGCGTCCGTCGGAGATAAGCTTTTCAAGTGCCAGTCTTGCGATTTCGCGGCGGACGGGATCAAAGCTCGAGACGGTGATGGCTTCCGGCGTGTCGTCAATGATGAGGTCAACACCGGTGAGGGTTTCAATCGTACGGATGTTGCGGCCTTCACGTCCGATGATGCGTCCCTTCATTTCTTCGCCCGGGAGCGGAACAACGGAAACGGTGATTTCGGATACATGGTCGGCGGCGCAGCGCTGAACGGCGAGAGCGATGATTTCGCGTGCCTTGTCGTCGGCGTCTTCCTTGAACTGCGCTTCCAGTTCGGTGATCTTCTGTGCCTGCTCATGCTTGATTTCGCTTTCGAGCTGTGCGATGAGCTTGGCAGTCGCTTCTTCGGCGGTCATGCCGGCGATCTTCTGCAGGGTTTCAAACTGATCCTCTTTGATCTTTTCGATCTGTTCGTTCAGTTCGGTGGTTTCCTTGAGTTTTTTGGAAAGCGACTCGTCTTTCTTTTCGAGTGCTTCCATCTTGCGGTCGAGGGATTCTTCTTTGGATGCGGCGCGGCGTTCCTGTCTGGTCAGCTCACTCCGTCTTTCCTTTAATTCCAGTTCAAATTCGTTCTTGGTCTGAAGGATTTCTTCCTTCGCTTCAAGCAGAGCTTCTTTTTTCTTGGTTTCGGCGGATTTGATGCCGTCTTCCAGAATTTTACGCGCCTGTTCTTCTGCCGAACCGATTTCTGCTTCGCCAACCTTCTTGCGATAAATGATGCCGAAGAGGAAGCCGGCTCCGAGGCATACGACACCGGAGATAATTGCTGCAACGATAGGACTCATCCCGCACCTCCTTTGGTTTGATGATATTTTGTTCATGATTCTACCTTTTGCTTTTATGTTGTTTACTTACGTGTGATATGTCTGAATCAATCCGCACCTGCGGGGAAGACAAAAACATACTACTTTATATTATAACTCAAGCATTCTTCAAAGTCAAGACGTAATTTGTAATTCCAGCCGCCCCGGAATAGGGAAATCTGTCATTATTCGGACAAAGTTTACGATTTGCTCAAATTTGGGGAGAAAGAAAAAATGCCGGTCCCCCTTCCTTTTCGGAAGAATCCGGCAGTGAGCAGACGTTAAGAACGCATCAGGCGAAAATTTTAAGAAGGTTGACGACGACAATCAGTGCGCCGACGAACATCATCAGGGGTTTGAGCGGGAGTTTTTTGCACAGCAGAGCTGCCAAGGGAGCGGCAAACACACCGCCGAGAATCAGTCCGAGCACAGCGGGAAGCGCATCGCCGAGGGAGCCGATGGTAAGAAAGAACGTCACGCTTTCCGCAACGGTGACGAAGAATTCCGCCGCGTTGACCGAGCCGATCGTCTTGCGGATATCGCAGTCAGCCGCAACGAGGGTGGATGTGACAACCGGTCCCCATCCGCCGCCGCCGAGGGAATCGCTGAAGCCGCCGATAAGAGCCAGCGGATACACGCCGAACCCGACTTTTCTGCCCTTCTTTTCCTTTTTCGAGAAGGCTTTGCAGAAAATCACCGCACCCATCACGACGAGGTAGGCACTGATGAGGGGGGAGAGAATCGAATCATCCACATTGGTAAGGATGTACGCACCGATCACGCCGCCCGCAATCCCCGGAATGATCAGGGAAAGAAAGAGCTTTTTATCGACGTTTTTCATCGTGAAGTGCGAAATGCCGGAAAACAGGGTGGTGAAGATTTCCGCCGTATGGACGCAGAAGGACGACATCGCCGACGGAATCCCGAGTCCGCGCAGAAGACTGCTGCACGACACGCCATACGCCATTCCCAGCGTTCCGTCCACCATCTGCGCGATAAATCCGCAGAAGAGACAAATCAGAAAGATTTTCATTATATCGTATTCCTTATAGATGTCATAAGTTTTCTTTATTATACAAAAATCTCCCGCAGAGTGCAAGCGCACGGAACAAAAAAATCCCTCTCACAGCGGAAACGGACAAATCCCGGCGGAAAAAGAAAAAATCCACCCAGTCCTGCAAAATTTCTTTCGCATCCTGTGCACAAGTACTTGCATTTTTGTGATCAATGTGCTATCCTGTTTTCTGATAGCAAACACACTTCAGAAAGGATTTTTCCATGAAATACGACTTTACAACCATTATGGACCGTCATGGTCACGACGCCATCGCCGTGGACAATCCGCCGCAGCAGCCGAAGGACGGTTTTGACCTCATCCCCATGGGTGTGGCAGACATGAACTTCGCTACCGCCCCCTCCATTCTCGCAGCGATCCGCGGACGGCTGGAACATCCCGCTTTCGGCTACTTCAATCCGCGTGACGAATATTTCGATGCCATCATCCGCTGGCAGTCGGAACGCAACGGCGTAACCGCTCTGGACCGCAGTGCCATCAGTTTCCACAACGGCGTGCTCGGCAGTGTTGCGTCCGCGCTGAATGCCATGCAGCCGCACGACAGAAAGGTGCTCATCCACGCGCCGACCTACACCGGCTTCATCGGCGTGCTGGAAAATGCGGGCTTTGAGCTGATCTACACTCAGCTGCAGAAGGATGAAAACGGCGTCTGGCGCATTGACCCTGCCGACATGGAAGCGAAAATTCTCGAGCACGGTCTGACCGCGGCTGTTTTCTGCTCCCCGCACAACCCGAGCGGACGTGTCTGGGAAAAATGGGAAATCGAGCAGGCAATGTCGATATATGAAAAATACAATATGGACGTTGTATCGGACGAAATCTGGTCCGACCTCGTTCTCTGCGGACACAAGCACATCCCCACGCAGTCGGTATCGGAATATGCACGCACCCACACTGCCGCCATGTACGCACCGACGAAGACCTTCAACCTCGCGGGCATCACCGGCAGCTATTCGATTATTTATAACGAAGACCTGCGTGCACGTGTGGTCCGTCAGACGGGACTGTCCCACTACAGCAATATGAACGTGCTCTCCATGTATGCGCTGATCGGTGCGTATTCCCCGGAAGGTGCAGAGTGGTGCGATGAACTGCGCGAAGTCCTGACCGGCAATGTGAAATTCGCCTGCGCATACATCCGCGAGCATTTCAAGGGAGTCAGCGTGAGCGAAGCCGAAGGAACCTATATGCTCTTCCCGGACTGCTCGGAATGGTGTGCGGCACACGGCAAGACGCTCGACGACATCCTGCACGCGGCATGGGACAAGGGCATTGCGTTCATTGACGGACGCCCCTTCCACGGTCCGTGCCACCTGCGCATCAATGTAGCTCTCCCCCGTGCACGTGTGGAGGAAGCCTTTGCCCGCATGGACAAGTATGTCTTCAACGCCGAATAAACCGGACAAACTGCATAAAACAGAAAACAGACCTCTGCCATCGGCTCGGGTCTGTTTTTGTATTGGGTAAAAATCAGCGATAACGCTGTTTTTTCCGTTCCTCGGCTGCCTGATATTCCGCTTTTTCTTCGTCAGTCTGCGGAATCACGCCGGGGACGGGGGACGGTTTATCATCTTCCCCGAGTGCAACCATGACAATAAAGGCACGGTTGATCTGCACCCGAGTCCCGTCTGCGTGTTCGACAAAGGAATCCACGCGGATCTCGAGCGAGGTCGTCCCCGCATACGTGACTTTTCCGCAGAGCACAACAAGATCGTTCGCATAGGCGGGTGCGATGAAATGCAGGTTGTCGATGGCAACGGTGGAGACGTTTTTCTCCGCATGACGGCGTGCGACAATGCCGGCTGTCATATCAATCCACGACAGCAGCGTTCCTCCGAACAGCCGCCGGCTTCCGTTCAAATCGGACTGATTGACCAGATGCACCTGCTCGGTATAGCTCTGTGCGGGCGTTTTTTTCTTTTCCATCTGTTTACCCCTCCGCGCTCACCTTTTCCCAGTATTCGCGTGCGGGAACCATGCAGTCCTCATCGTAAATGCCGTGCAGGAACATATCGCCCGTGTAGCCCGTCTGTCTGAGCAGCTGCGCGGTATAGCCGAAATCGACGATGCCGTATCCGGTGCCGCAGAAGTCGATCCCGTCGCCCGCGCGGATATCCTTGCCGTGTGCGATGACGATATCGCCGCCGAACAGGTCAAAGGCGTGTGCGATGGTGGAACGGACATTTTCCTCCCGTGCGGTACCGACATGGAAAAGGTTCGCGCAGTCGAGAATCATTTTCAGCTTATCCGAGCCGATTTCGTCCATCACGCGGCGGGCAGCCTCCGGCGTGCGGATGACATTCGAGGCTTCCGACTCAATCGCCAGCGTGATGCCGTGCTTTTCGGCTTCCTCCACCGCTTTCGCCATGGTCGGAAACATCCGGTTCCATGCCGATTCTTCGGTATTTTCCGGTGAGGGACGCCAGAGATGATCGCGGTTTCCCGTTCCGGAACAGAGCGAAATCATCCTGCAGCCGAGCGCATCCGCCGCATCCATGAGGACGGACAGCCGGCGAAGACCTTCCGTACGGATATCTTCATCCGGATGCGCCATATTGAACGTGCCGTTGATGACCATGATGGGCAGGTCATGTCCGGACTGTGCGCGTTCGGCGGCTTTCAGGGCGGCGGAAGGGATCACGGCGGGAATTTCGATCTGTCCGTTCGGGACAAAGCCGGTTTCGGCAATGGACGAGAACGCAAACTGCGTACAGGTATAGCCCATCGCGCGGATTTTTCCGAACAGAAGGTCAGCAGAGAGAAGGGGCGTGCCGGTTTTTTCAAAATCAGTGGTGCAGATGCCTGTACGCATAGCGATACCTCCGGTCTATAATTGAATATGATAGCTTTATTTTGCCGGGACGAGCACATGAATGCCGTAGGGCATAACCTGCATAGTCCCCGCTTCGTATGTTGTTCCGGTGAGCAGGTCGGTCATTGCGCCCTCGAGGACAACCGATGCCGTGCTGTTTCCGATTTCGCAGAGGATCAGCCCGGACACGCCATCGCCTTCACGCGGAATCACGAGAAGCGAGCCTTCGGTCCGGTACGGCTGTACATCCGCTTCGGCAAGAGCGAGGGACACCAGCTTGTCCAGATCCTCATCAGACGGAATCGTGCCGAGGAGGATGACTGTGCCTTTGCCGAGCTTCACCTTGCCGATCAGGGTTTCGCCGTTCAGTGCGCTGTGTCCGGCTGTGACGGATGCGAGAACTTCGCCGTTTTCCGGCAGAGTCCAGCATTCGGCAAACCGGCGGTATGCGAGGGCTTTTCCGTCCGACCATGCGGCTTTGAGCGTTGTGCCGTCGTCCGCAACCGAATAGTCGAGCACAGCGCCGAGCATTTCTTCAAGGATGCCGGTTTCGTAATCCGTGAAGTGCGCGCCGATTTCGTTGCGGATATCCGTCATCGGTCCGCAGACCCAGACGCCGCCTTCTTCGACCCATGCGCGGATGCGTTCGGCAAGTCCGTTGTCCTCGAGGGACATGATGAACGGGGAGAAGAGGACTTTGTATCCGTCCAGTTTCCGCATCGCGCCGATGACATCGGGACGCACGCCCGAACGGGAGAGTGCACGGTGGAAGGCTGTCGCTTCGCCTGTATAGTTCATGCCCGAGACAATCGCCTGCTTTTCAAAGAGCGTCCAGCTTTTCGAGGTATAATGCAGAGCGACGGGGGTTTTCACCTTCGTTGCGGTGAGGAAATCCGATGCCGCTGCAAATTCGCGTGCGGTCTGCTGCACTTCCCCGAACACGTGAACGGGCTTTCCGGCAGGTGTGAGTACGGAGCCGTGGATCAGTTCGTGACCCGCCCAGTGCTGCCGCCAGAGCCAGTACATATTCGCTTCTCCGCCGAGTGCTGCCGGGAGCCACGAATTCAGCCGGCACCATCCCTCCGGCTGGAGCTTCTGGTGAATATCCGTCGAGCCGTTGTGCGTGGTCTGTGTTTCCGTATTCCAGAAGGGTCTATCCTTCAGTGTGCGCAGAAAATCGAACCAGAATACGCAGTCGGTCATATTTTCCGGCGTATTGTAGTGGTTGAACTGCACCACATCGAGCGGCGCGGTCACAGTTTCGTAATCGAGACCGTTCAGCGGCATCATATCCGTACCGATGGGCGCGGTGGTGTACTGCCGGAGAATATCGTTCTGTCTGTGCACAAAGCGGCGGTCTGCGTCGTGATGTGCCATCGTCCATTCGTATTTGATATGCGGGTTATGCCATGTGCCGACGGGGGCGGGAATGTCGTCGATATCTTCATACGCCTGACTGAACAGGTTGAGATTCCAGCGGCGGTTGACCTCCTCAACGGTACCGTACTGTTCGCGCAGACGGTCGTGGAACGCCTTCATGCAGTGCGGGCACAGGCATCCGGTATCCCATGTGTAGATTTCGTTGTCGATCTGCCAGCCGATGATCGCCGGATCAGAACCGAATTCCTCGCCCATTTTGTGCACGATTTTGTCGCAGTACGCAAGGTAGTCCGGATTGTTCGAGCATCCGTGACGACGTCCTCCGTGAGACGCACGTGTTCCGTTTTCGCGGAGAACGGGAATTTCGGGATATTTCTTGAGCAGCCAGTGCGGGGGTGTGGCGGTGGGCGTTCCCATCACAACGGCAATGCCCGCTTCATGCAGTGCATTTACAACTTTGTGCAGCCACGAAAAATCGTATTCCCCTTCGCGCGGCTCCATCTTCTTCCATGCGAATTCTCCGATCCGGGCGCAGGTAATGCCTGCCTCTTTCATTTTCGCAATATCATAAGGGATTTCGCTTTCATCCCAGTCTTCGGGATAGTATGCGCATCCAAGAAACGGTGTCTTCATGTTTTCCTCCGGAAAGATCAATCTGTGCTGTCAGTATACCATATTTTTTCTTTGTTGACAAGATTTTCACACCGTTTTTTCCGGCGGGACTGTTCTTTTCCGGCAGTGTGTGATATAATGTAGGAAACAGAATCCCTTTCTGCCATTTTTTCGATAAGGAGACCGCCATGACTTCTCCCGTTCCTTTGCCGGAGCTGAAAGAACGAGACAAACTCAGCCTTCCCCTCTTTTTCGCCTACGTACTTCTCGCCGCTGTCCTTGCAGCCATCGCAATCTGTGCGCTCAGTGCCCAGATCATCCGCGGCGTGGACGATCTTCTGCCGCATCTCGCTCCCCGTCTGGGACTGGACGAATCCCTTGCCGGAGAGCTTACGGCGATTTTTGCCCAGCTTGACCATGCCTCTCTCAGCGTGCACCACGAAGTCCCCTCCCTGCTGTCCTTTGTATTTGCGCTGTGCATCGGACTTTTTCTGCGTGCGGGCAGAAAGGCAGTCCGCTTCCCATTCGCCCTGACGGTTGTTTTGGCAGTTCTTGTCGGACTCATCTTCATCACCGTATCGCTCGCCCTCTCCGTATGGATGACCGATGTGAACGACATCCGCTTCGGGGACATTGTCCTCTCGTTGACGAAGATGATCCGCGCCGGCGTACTCGGCAGTCTGTAAGGAGGGAATCCATGAATAAACGAAGCATTTCTTTGATTTCTGCCCTGCTTCTGGCTGTTATGACCGTTCTCTGCGGATGTACGAACGGCGCATCGCACAAACCGGAGCTTTACAGTACGCTCACGCCTCCCGAAGAGATCACGCCGCAGTGGACGATGGGCTTTGCCGACAGGGAAATCGCTCTGCCCGAAGAAAGCGATCAGCCGCTTTACATAGCCGGGTATAAGCAGGGCGTGGAAATTTCGCGCACGATTCTCGATCTGCCCCGCGCATCCGCTGTCTGGATGGATACGGGCGGAGAAGGCGTTCTGCTCATCGGTGTGGACTGTGTGGGACTGTCAAACAAGATCGTGAACGACATCCGCACCGACCTTGCCGCGTTCTGTGAGCAGTCCGGATGCGCGTCCGTGAACATTTACGCCACGCACAATCACGCCGGCATCGACACCCTCGGTCTGTGGGGACCGGTCGCACAGGACGGAAAAAACGATGATTATATGCTCGCGCTCACCGAAGCCTGCAATGCAGCGGCGATGGCGGCATACGAAAACCGGCAGGCGGGTACGCTCTTTTACGGCTTTGCCGATACGGATATTCTCCGCGACAGCCGCGAACCGATTGTTTACGACAGTCTCCTGCATCAGTTCCGTTTCGTCCCGGACGACGGCAGTGCGGGAATCCGGCTTGTATCCTACAGTGCGCACGCCGAATCGCTCCGCTCCGAAAACACCATGCTCAGCCGCGACTTCCCCGGCATGATGAGCGATCTGATCCTTGAAGAAACCGGCGACGCTTTTCTCTATATGCCGTCCGCGGTCGGGGGACTGATCATGACCGAAGAACTCGAAGGCGACTGCGGCTTTGCCAGCATGGAAGACAATATGCGCCGCACGGGACGGTATCTGACCGAACGCCTTCTTTCCATTGAAAAGGAAGAAGTGATCGAGCCGACCCTCGCTCTGGCGCGCACGGAAATCACCGTTCCGCTTGACAATACGGCGTTTTTATACTACCGCTTCCTCGGTATTCTCGATACACCTGCCAAACGAGGAAACGGAGCTGCCGGTTACGAAATCACTTCGGAGATGTCCGTACTCCGTCTCGGAAACTGCACCTTCGCGCTCATTCCCGGCGAAATTTTCCCGGAACTTGTAATCGGCGGCTGTTTCCCCGATGACCGCGCCGCATCGCCGGAAAACGAAAATCCCATTCCGCTCTGCACCATTGCCGCAGAGTACGGGCACGACAGACTGTTCGTTCTCGGGCTTGCGAACGATGAGCTTGGATACATCGTCCCGCCGAACGATTTTCTTGTGCACGATACCCTGCCGTACTTTGAAACAACGGAGGATGCATACGGAGAGAATCACTATGAGGAAACCAATTCCACGGGAATCAGAACGGCGGCTTGCATAGCCGAAGCGCTCCGCGCCCTGCTTTCTGCCATGGCGGAAGAATAAATCGGCAAATCCCGTGAAAATTCCCCGAAATAATTTCACAAACCTACTTGCATTTATCACCCGGTTATGGTAAAATAGATAGGCTAAGTTCATTTAACCGTCGTACTATGCCCATTTGCGGCAGGTGCACGGATTACGAATCATCGTTCAAATGGAGGCAAACCATGCAAATTGCTATCGGCATCGTTCTCATTATCGCCGCAGTATTCCTCGTCGTTTCCGTTCTCATGCAGTCCGGCAAGAGCCACAACCTCTCCGGCACCATCGCAGGCGGAGCTGAAACCTTCTTCGGCAAGGCCAAGGGTTCAACCATCGACAAGAAGCTCTCCAAGCTCACCACCATCGTTGCGATCGTATTCGTCGTTCTCGTTCTCGTTTCCTACCTCATGCAGGATACCGTAGATCTGAGCGATCTCCAGCAGAGCATTTCCGATGCGGAAATCACTGCAGGCACGACCGAAACCGAAGACGCTGCAGAAGGCGCGGCGGAAGGTGAAGCTGCATCCGAAGACGGCGCAGCTGAAGGCGCAGAAGGCTGATTCAAGACATTCTTTGTCTGAAGTCAACCGGCTTCGCTGATTGAAACAATGAATCAACAAGAGGGCGGAGCACAAGCGGTTCCGCTTTTTTGCTGCCCGCAAATGCATGAAACCGAACGGAAATGCGCATACTGATATGACCGCTTCCTTATAACGCATATACACACAGATATAGCCGATTACAAAACTCCGAAAAAACGTAATCCAGCACTCGAAATCCGGCTGCGGCGAACGGGGTAGAGGTCCCCGTGAGCTCACTCCACTATTTCTGGTGTTTTGCAATTTCTATATAAAGTGGCACACGGAATTGCAGGCACTATATCCAGTAAAACCCATTTAAAAAGTTTTTGCGGAGCTTTTTTCAAAAAGCGACCGTTCCCTTTTTACTGACGTTTTGAAATCGGCTAACACAGATACAGAAGGAGAATCTCTTGGCTGATCACAGAAGCAAAAACAAACGCGAAAAATCCATCCGCCGCGCGATGGGTAAATATAAATCGGACCGTAAAAACGCGCACGGCTCACAGCGGAAGAATTCCCGTTCCTCCCGCAGTCAGCCGCCGACCTACGAATCCATGAAAAATCCCGCTGTCCGTTATCCGGAACAGATCGAAGGCACGTTCTCCTACAGCGGACGCGGCTTCGGCTTCTGCATCCCCGATCCGGCATACGGCATGGCGGACGTCTTCATCCCGCCGCGCAAAACCATGGGCGCCATGACGGGGGACCGCGTGACCGTCGAGCTGTACCCGCGCGAACACAGCCGGGACGCTGACCGCACTTTTGAGGGAGAAGTCACCTCCGTCGAATACAGCACCGACACGATCATCGGCACGCTCCATACCGGGCAGGGATATTCCTATGTCCTTCCGGATGCCAAACGGTTCGGCGTGATCATCTATGTCCCCGAAAAGGATGTGGATGTTTCGGGTGCGAAGGACAACGACAAGGTGGAAGTCGTCCCGCCCGGGGAGGAATTCTTTACCCGCACCAAATCCATCACGGTCCGCGGTCCGCGTGATATGCCCTATTTCGATACAGCCGGACGGATCAGCACCGTTTTCGGCAGCAGTCTCTCCCGCGATGCGAATTATTCCGCCATTCTTTACGCCTCCGGCATCCGCACCGAATTCCCGGAATCCGTTCTGCGCCATGCCGACGGGGTATCGAAAGAACCGATTTCCGCCGAAAACCGAACGGATCTGCGCGGGAAGCTGATCATGACCATCGACGGTGCGGGCGCGAAGGACCTTGACGACGCCGTGTCCCTCGAACGCACGGAAGACGGGTACCTGCTCGGCGTGCACATCGCGGATGTCTCGCACTATGTCCGGCAGAAAACTCCCACGGAGGAAGAAGCGGCTGTGCGCGGAACGAGCGTCTACTTCACGGACAAGGTTGTGCCGATGCTCCCCGAAGCACTTTCCAACGACGCCTGCTCCCTCAACGCCGGGACGGACAAGTACGCCCTTTCAGCAGAAATCACCCTTGACAAAAACGGTCAGCGGACAGGCACACGGATTTTCAAGTCCATCCTGCGTTCCTCTGTCCGCGGCGTTTATTCGGAGGTCAACGATCTCTTTGCACAAGGCGAAAGCAGTGCGTACTACGAAAAATACCGCGAAGTATACCCCATGCTCACCGATATGTATGCGCTGTACGAAATTCTCCAGAAAAACAGCGAAGCGCGCGGCGTCATGGAGCTGGAAGACGCAGAAGCCGTAATCGTTCTCGATGAAAACGGCAATCCTGCCGATATTGTCCGCAGAGAACGCGGGGACGGTGAAAAACTGATCGAGCAGTTCATGCTGCAGGCAAACATGGGTGTGGCACAAACGCTGAACGAGCTGCACCTGCCCTGTCTCTACCGCATTCACGAACAGCCTGACCGGGAAAAAATCCGCGCGTTCGCCGTATTCGCACACAATGTCGGGCTGGACACACGCGGACTGACCGGGGACGATCTTGCAGCCATGCCCGCGCACACACTGTCCGACCGGCTGATGGCAGTACTCCGTGAAGCGGAAGAACGCGGCATCGGTGCGATTGTCTCGTCCGTCCTTCTGCGCAGCATGATGAAAGCAAAGTATGTTCCGCAGTGCCTGCCGCATTTCGGTCTGGGCGCGGAAGAATACTGCCACTTCACCTCGCCGATCCGCCGCTATCCCGACCTGTTCGTGCATACCGTCATTACGGAAACACTGGAAAAAACGGGACTGCGCGAACTGACTGCGGGCACGCCGTTTGACGAAGATCCCGTCCCGCACCTCACGCGCATAGCCGATGACCGCGGGGTTTCGTCCACAGACTGCGAAATCCGCGCGATGAATGCCGAACGCGAAATCGAAGACCTGTACATGGCGCTCTACATGGCGGACAGAATCGGAGAGGAATTCGATGTGACCGTCTCTTCCGTCACCCGCAGCGGTATGTTCGTGCAGTGCGAAAACCTCATCGAAGGCTTTGTCCCCGCCGCCTGCTGGCCCGCATCGAAAATCAATGAAGAACTGATGACGCTGACTGCGGGCACGACCGTTTACACCCTCGGCTCCCCCCTGCGCGTGCGTCTCTCTGACGTGGACATCTCCGGCGGAAAAATCACCTTTGAGCCCGTCCGTGCCCATCCTTCGTCAGCGGGCGAAAAGAACGGCAATACTGCGGAAAATGTCGTGTCTGCGACGATTTAATCGAAAAGTTTTTGCATAATCTTTTGTTTAATTATTGACAAACTGTTAATATTGTGCTAAAATATGATTACAATCATAAGAAAAGGAGCAGGTCAGCATGATTTTCCCTTTTGCAGAACCGCAGACATTTGAAATTCTCGCTCTCGCCGCCGTGGTTGTCATCACTGCGCTTGCTCTGATGTTCCACGCACACACGAAGCGATAACGAAAATTCACACATCCGAATACAGACAGCACTCTCTGCCGCCGGGTAGAGAGAAAGGCATCGAAATCATACCGTCAGGCTTTCAAAGGTATGATTCCGGTGCCTTTTTTGGAGAATCCATCCGTTTTCGCGGCGGGATCTGTCTCACGAGGAGGTTCTATGCTTACAAAAACTTTTTTCCGCTATGTCTCCCAGAGTACCGCCGGAATGCTGGGACTGTCCTGCTACATCCTTGCTGACACCTTCTTTATTGCACGCGGCATCGGCGAAACGGGGCTGACCGCACTCAATCTTGCCATTCCCGTCTTCAGTCTGATCACCGGCGCGGGGCTTATGGCGGGCATCGGCGGCGCAACCCTGTACACACTCCGTCGGGAAAAGCGGATTTTCACCGATGCGCTCTTGTTCACCCTCGCTGTGTCCGTTCTCTTTTTCCTCTGCGGCGTGTTTCTGAGCGAAGAGGCGGCGTATCTTCTCGGAGCAGATGCAGTCACGCTTGCCGACACCGCTGTTTATCTGCGCACCATTCTGCTCTTTTCGCCGTTCTTCCTTCTCAACAACCTGCTCTCCGCTTTTGTACGCAGTGACGATGCGCCCAGACTCGCCATGACCGCACAGCTTGCCGGCAGTTTTTCAAACATCCTGCTCGACTATCTGTTCATTTATCCGCTCGGATGGGGAATGGCGGGTGCGGCTTTTGCGACCTGTCTTGCGCCGATCATCAGTCTCGGCATTCTGTCCGCGCATTTTCTGCAGAAGAAAAACACGTTCACGCTTGTGAAAACGACGCCGTACATCAAAAATACCGCGCGCATCTGTTCCCTCGGTCTGTCCTCACTGATTACGGAATTTTCGTCCGCGATTGTGATCATCGTTTTCAATCTGCTTCTGCTGTCCCTTTCCGGCAACACAGCGGTTGCGGCATACGGCATCATCGCCAATCTTGCGCTCGTCGTCACGTCCGTTTTCACCGGCATTGCGCAGGGAGTACAGCCGCTCATCAGCACAAGCCGGCGGGAACAGGACAGCGGCGCAATCCGGCATCTGTTCCGCCTCGGTCTGCTGCTGAGTATTGCCCTCGGCACGGTCATTTTTCTTGCGGCTTTCTTCTTCACTTCCCCCATCATATCTGTCTTCAACCGGGAAAACTCCGCCGCGCTTGCCGAACTGGCTTCGGAGGGAATCCGGATTTACTTCCTGTCCGCACCGTTTTCGGGCATCAGTATTCTCACCGCTGCCGTTTTGTCAGCCGCTGACCGTCCGGGATTTTCTCTGATTCTGTCGTCCGTACGGTCCTATCTGCTTCTGCTCCCCGCTGTTTTCCTGCTCGCGCACTGCTTCGGCATCACCGGTGTGTGGGCGGCGATTCCCGTGACGGAAGGACTCTGCACGGTTCTGGCGGGCTGCTTCATCAAAAAAATGATACGATAATACAAAAACGGGGGACGTGCCTTTGAAAGCAGTTCCCCGTTTGCTTATATCAGAAAAACGCTTCAGCGTGCCAGCCGCCCCTGCCAGCTCTGCCGCCGATACATTTCCTTGTCGATTTCGTTGACAATCTCCGTTTTTCTGCGGCTCCACAGCGGTGCGAGCAGATCATCCGGCATACCGTCGCCCGTGAGCCGTCCGAGAATCGTATCCGCAGGCAGGATTTCGAGCTGATCGCAGATCACGGACACATAGTCCTCCCGCGTCATCGGCTCATACTCCCCGCGAAGGTACATTTCCCCGAGCACGGTATCGCTGAGAACGTGCATGAGATGGATTTTCACCATATCCGGGTGCAGTCGTGCCGCATCTTCCGCCGAACGGAGCATCGTCTCCCTGCTTTCCCCGGGAAGACCGTTGATCAGATGCACGCAGACTGTCATCCGCCGGAAGGGAAGAAGCCCCTCCCCCGCATCAAACCGCGCATTGACCCGATCTGCCGCCGCACGCAGCCGTCCGTATCCCTCGGTAAACTGCGCGTAGGTATGGCACCGATTGATACGCGCCGCCGTACCGTCATCCGTTGTCTGCAGTCCCAGCTCCACGGTCAGCGGCATCGTTTCGGCAAGGGAGGCAAGCATAGCGACAACATCCTCTCCGAGACAGTCCGCACGCGTGGCAATATCGAGCATAACCGCACCGTCGAAATCCATAGCACGGCGGAAATAAGCCCCCAGTTTTTCGGGATCGCCGTAGGTGTTCGTATTCGACTGGAAATATGGGATAAACCCGACCGGCTTCCACTTTCTGCACGCAGTCTCCACACCGTGCGCATACTGTTCGTCGAGTGTATCGCCGACTGCGGACGCACTGCCCGATTTGCAGTAGATGCATCCGCCGTGTCCGCAGAATCCGTCCTTATTCGGGCAGGTTGTGCCGATGTCAAGCGATACCTTGGCGACTTTGCCGCCGAAACGCCGTTTGAGATACCAGTCATAGGTCATATATCGTTTGTTGGAATCCGAATACGGATAGGGATTGGTGTCTTTCTGTGCCATCTGTCAGCCTCCCGGACGATGTTCTTTTCTCTATGATACTAAAAATCAGCCCAATACGCAAGTCCTCTGTGTAAAAAATTCCGGACAGTGTGAGAAATCCGCCGTGAATTGCGAATTCTTTTGAAATTTTATCCTGCCGCCCTTGTATTTTCCGCCGAAATAGCATATAATAATAAGGTATATCATAGCGAACTGTGCCCTTCGGCGGCGCTGTGCCTTATACCATTTTCAAAGAAAGACCATCAGGAAAAGGAGAGGCTCCGAATGCTTCGACTGAAAGACCTTACCTACACCGTTCCCGCAAACGAAAGCGGCACGGCTGTCAATAGAATTCTCGACGGGATTTCCCTCGACATCCCCGACGGAAGCTACATCGTCGTCACCGGTCCCAACGGCGGCGGCAAAACCACCCTCGCCAAAGCCATCATGGGCATCGTCCAGCCCGATTCCGGCAAAATCACCCTCGACGGACTCGATATCACCAATCTCGGCGTAACCGAACGCTCCGAAGCCGGTATTTCCTACGGCTTCCAGCAGCCGCCCCGCTTCAAGGGACTGACTGTCCGCGACCTTCTCTCCATTGCCGCCAAGCGCAAGCTCAAGAGAGACGAATGCTGCAGGTATCTCACGAAAGTAGGGCTCTGCGCGGAAGAATATCTCAACCGCGAAGTGGACACCTCCCTCTCCGGCGGCGAAGTCAAGCGCATTGAAATCGCTACCGTTCTTGCAAAAGGTTCCAAGATCATGATTTTCGACGAACCCGAAGCCGGCATCGACCTGTGGAGTTTCCACCGTCTGACCAAAACCTTCCGCGAACTGCACGAGTCCAGCGGATGCACGCTGATCATCATCTCCCACCAGGAACGCATCATCAGCCAGGCGGACGAGGTTCTCCTCATCGCAGACGGCAAACTCGACAAGCGCGGCAAGCCGGAGGATATTCTCCCCTCCATCGACGCGGTGTTCGACAAGCCCTGTCTGACGGAAAACGACTGACAGCAAATCAGAAAAAGGAATTTATATATGGACAAGGATATCCGTCTCGGTCTTCTCGAAAAGGTTGCAGATCTGCACACAACGCCGCAGGGTGCATATAATATCCGTGAAAACGGCACCTCCGCCGGCAGAAAGAGCACCGATGAGATCACCATCGAAACCAAAACCGATAAACCGGGCATCAACATCATCATCAAGCCCGGCACAAAAAACAAAAGCGTACACATCCCCGTCGTCATCACGAAAACCGGTCTGACCGAAATGGTCTACAATGACTTCATTGTGGGCGACGACTGCGACGTGCTCATCGTTGCGGGCTGCGGCATTCACAACTCCGGCGACGAGGCTTCCGCGCACGACGGCGTGCATCACCTCGAAATCGGCAGAAACTCCCATGTGCGCTATATTGAAAAGCACTACGGCGAAGGAAACGGCTCCGGCGAACGCATCATGAATCCCGAAATGACCGCCAACCTCGGCGAAGGCTCCTCCCTCGACATCGAATCCGTCCAGATCGGCGGCATCGACTCCACCAACCGCAAGACGGTCATCACAGCCGCGGAAAAGTGCGAAGTCAACATGACCGAACGCCTCATGTCCGACGGAAAGCAGAATGTCATCAGCGATACGGAAATCATTCTCAACGGCGAAGGCTCCAAGGCGCGCATCAACTCCCGCTCCGTTGCGAAAGGCGATTCCACCCAGCTCTTCTACCCCAAGCTCACCGGCAACACGGACTGCTTCGGTCACGTCACCTGCGACTCCATCATCATGGACAACGCGAAAGTCCGCTCGATTCCCGAAATCTGTGCGAATTCCGTGGACGCCCGTCTCATTCACGAAGCCGCTATCGGCAAAATCGCGGGGGATCAGATTCTCAAGCTCATGACCCTCGGTCTGACCGCAGAGGAGGCGGAAGAAAAAATCCTGAACGGTCTGCTCAAGTAAATCAAGCGGTACAGGATGAAGCTATCATGCGCATTCACAAAAACTGATAGCAATTTGCATATAAACTTTATATCAATTTGATATTTTCCTTTCCCCTCCTTGTATGGTATAATATATACCATCATCATTTTACAACCTTTGAATCACCGGAGGCATTTTCCATGTCGAAAAGCATAACCAAACCCTTCTCAGAAATGACAGCCGATGAGCTGCGTGAAGTTCTGGCACACGAACAGGCAAAGCTGGATCGCTGGTCCGAAATGAACCTGACGCTCGACCTCACCCGCGGCAAGCCGAATCAGGCACAGCTCGACCTTTCTTCCGATATGCTGAACATCGTCAGCGACCGCGGAGACTGTTTCAGCAAAAGCGGTCTGGACTGCCGCAACTACGGAATTCTCGACGGTCTGCCGGAAACCAAGCAGCTCTTCTCCGAACTGCTCGGCATCCCTGCGGAACGCATTCTCGTGCTCGGCAACTCCTCTCTGAACGTGATGTACGACACCATGGTTCGTGCGATGCTCTTCGGCGTGGCGGGCGGCTATGAACCGTGGTCGAGACAGGGCCGCATCAAGTTCATCTGTCCTTCCCCCGGCTATGACCGTCACTTCACCATCTGCCGCACGCTCGGCATCGAAATGATCCCCGTGAAGCTGAACGAAGACGGTCCCGACATGGACGAAGTGTACAACATCGCCTGCTCCGACCCGTCTGTCAAGGGTATGTGGTGCGTGCCGAAGTTCTCCAACCCCGAAGGCATTACCTACTCCGACGAAGTCGTTGACATGATCGCGGCTATGAAGCCCGCAGCCCCCGACTTCCGTATTTTCTGGGACAACGCTTACGCCGTTCACGAGCTGTACGACGAAGAAGTGCCGCTTGCCGACATCTTCGCAAAGGCTAAGGAATACGGCACGGAAGACAATATCTTCTATTTCGCATCCACCTCGAAGATTTCCTTCCCCGGCTCCGGTCTTGCAATCATGGCAGCCAGCGAAAAGAACCTCGAACAGATCCGCCCGATCATCGCCACCCAGACCATCGGCTACGACAAAATCAACCAGATGCGTCATGTGAAGTTCTTCAAGAACGCGGACGGTATCCGGAATCATATGCGCCATCACGCGGCAATCATCCGCCCGAAGTTTGATCTGGTGGAAGAACTGTTCCACAAGTACCTCGACGGCACCGGCATCGCGCACTGGACCGAACCCCGCGGCGGCTACTTCATCAGTCTCTACGTTCTCGACGGATGCGCACGGCGCGTTTACCAGCTCGCCCGTTCCGTTGGCGTCACCCTGACCACCGCCGGCTCGACCTATCCCTACGGCCGCGACCCGCAGAACGCCAATCTCCGCATTGCGCCCACGTTCCCCGAACCGGACGAACTCAAGAAGGCAGTGGAAATTCTCTGCTCCTGCATCAAGCTCGCCTGCGCTGAAAAGCTGCTCAAGAACTGAGTTTTCCCATTCCGGATTTATAAACGGTCAGCATCCTGTATTCCGCAGGGTGCTGTTTTTTTCCGTTCGGTCCGATGTTTTTCATGCCGCTGAACAGGTATATCCGCTCTGATATAGCATTCGCGCTTTTCAATTGTTCAGCTATCGGAAAAATGGGTAATTAGCCCAAATCCTGTACGCAAATGGTTTAAAAATTCGATAACTTCACCGCTTTTCCCCCCTTGCAAAACCACTGTACAAGTTGTATAATATGTAGGTGTGTGCAGAAAGAATCCCTGTTTGTACACACCTTCATTATTTATTACAGGAATTGAGGTTCAATATGCAGACCCTTCTTGCTCTGTCCATTGCCATGCTCGCCGGTCTCATCATGTCCCGTCTGACCAAGCTGTGGAACCTTCCCGCCGTTACCGCTTATCTGGTTGCCGGCATTCTCATCGGTCCCTACTGTCTCGGCAGACTCGGAATCGAAGGCATCGGCTTTATCTCGCACGAAAATCTCGAAAGCTACTCCATCATCAGCGACGCCGCTCTCGGCTTTATCGCCTTCTCCATGGGCAGCGAGTTCCGTCTGACCGAACTGAAGAAAACCGGCAGACAGGCTATCGTCATTGCCATCTTCCAGGCAGTCGTCGCAACCATCTTCGTTGACATCGCTCTCGCCGTGCTCCATTTCGCCATGCCCGACAAATTCCCGCTGTCCTGCGCAATCACGCTCGGCGCCATTGCAACCGCAACCGCACCTGCCGCAACCCTCATGGTTGTCAAACAGTACAAGGCGGACGGTCCGCTGACGAAAATGCTCCTGCCCGTCGTTGCGCTCGATGACGTAGTCGGTCTTGTCGTTTTCGCCATCTCCTTCGGCATCGCGCGCGCACTCGAACAGGGTCACATCGACATGATCTCCATCATCGTCAATCCCATCGTAGAAGTCATCGCTTCCCTCGGTCTCGGCGCAGTCCTCGGCTTCATCTTCAACTTCACCGAACAGTTCTTCCACTCCCGCTCGAAGCGTCTGACGATCTCCGTCACCTTCATTTTCCTTGCCGTTGCGCTTTCCATGACGCATTTCCACATCGGTCCCGTCGAAGTAGGCTTCTCGTCCCTGCTCGTCTGTATGATGCTCGGCACGATTTTCTGCAATCTCTGCGACTTCTCCGAGGAACTCATGGACCGCATGGATCGCTGGACCGGCCCGATCATGGTGCTGTTCTTCGTCCTCAGCGGTGCGGAACTTGAATTCACCGTCTTCGGCGACTGGGCAATCATCCTCGTCGGCGTCATTTACATCCTCTTTCGCTCTGCCGGCAAGATCTTCGGTGCCAATGTCTCTGCAAAGTTCACGAAATGCCCTCCGACCATTCAGAAGTACCTCGGCATCACCCTTCTCCCGCAGGCAGGCGTATCGCTCGGTATGTCCATGACTGCCATGGCGCTCGGCGCTCCCGGCGTCATCATCCGGAACGTATGTCTGTTCGCAGTTCTCGTATATGAGCTGGTCGGTCCGCTCATGACCCGTATCGCACTCGAAAAGGCAGGCGAAATCACCGAAAAGCCCGTCCCGCCGCGTGCACAGGCAAAGATTGCCGCAAAGAAATAAATACAGCAACAAAATTCCCGCCGTTTCTGCGATCCGTTTCGCATTCCGGCGGGATATTTTTTATTGCATTGCGCTCTGCTGCAATGTTAAATCTTGAACGCTTTGTCTACCGGCAAAGAGAGCACGACGCCCTGTGCTTCGGAAGTCAGACCGAATACCGCGTTCACATCGTTCATGATCTTTGCCTTGATGGTGTCGGCTGCGAGAATTGCAACGATTTCCTTTTCAGGCTGCAGTGCAAGTCCCTGGAACTGTTCCGCAGCAGCCTCCTCCGCCAGACGAGCTTTGACGATGGTGCCGCCCATAGCGCCTGCCAGACGCGCTGTCTGCATGACCTGATCCGTATATCCCTGATTCACCGAAATCAGAATCAGGCTGTGTTTATGTTCGTTTTTCATCGGTTCTTCTCCCTCCTTGATTCCGATTCCTTCCTGCATGGATAAAATGGATGCCATCAGATTTCCCACCGCGTTCGGGGACAGCAGCATCATAATCCCGCGTCCGCGCCGCATGGAAGCCATACTGTCCGTGAATTCATGCGCAACGGCTTCAATAGCGCTCTGTTTGCCGAGACTGATGACGATGTCCTTGTCACTGCTGCCCAGCCCCAGAATATCCATCATTTCCGAGGAAGCGGTACCCTGTCCGGACAGGCGGAATTGATATCCGATGCCGCGCTTTGCCATCCATTCGACCAGTTCACGTCCGTTTCCGCGTTCCGTAATGGCGACCAGAATTTTGATTCGTTCCATACCGCTCATGCGCCTGCCTCCTCTTCATCATAGTAAAGAACCGTATCTTCGATCCGCGCCACTTCTTCCGCGATCTTCTTATGCATTGCGTGACGCTTGATTTCGGAGTAAAGTCCGATGCACTGGATGGTAATCAGAGGCGTCATGGCAACCATGGCTACTATGCCGAATGCATCGGTAAGAATATTGCCGCCCAGAGCCGTGCACGCACCGACCGCAAACGGCAGAAGGAATGTCGTGGTCATCGGGCCGCTCGCCACTCCGCCCGAGTCGAATGCCGCGCCCGTATAAATCGGCGGCACGAAGAAGCTGATGACAAGCGAAATGACGTAACCGGGTACGAGGAACCAGAGAATCGACACACCGGTAAGAATGCGGAGCATCGCAATCCCCACGGACACGGCAACACCCACGGAAAGACCGAGTCCGATCGACTGCTGGGAAATTCTGCCGCTGGATATTTCTTCAACCTGTTTTTTGAGCACCGCTACCGCAGGTTCGGCAGCTACAATGAAATACCCCATAATCATGCCCACGGGAATGAGCAGATATTTATAGGAGCTTGCCGCGATAACTTCCCCGATGAGCGAACCGGCGGGCATGAATCCCACGTTTGCGCCGGTGAGGAAGAGCACCAGTCCGAGATATGTATAGACAAAACCACTCGCCACGCGGAGAATCTGCAGCTTCTTGAAGCGTTTGGTCAGAAGCTGGAAGATGAGGAACACACCCACGATGGGCAGGAATGCAATGAGAACTTCTTCCGCGAACTTAGGCAGCTTGTGAATGAACTCCATGATTGCATCCTTGGTGGTCACGATATCCGCAATCACCGTTTCACTCGTTTCCGCCGACGGTTCGTAGAGTATCGACAGGAGCAGAACGGAAAGAATCGGACCGATGGAACACAGCGCAACCAGACCGAAGCTGTCGTCCGCGGATTTTTTGTCCGAGCGGATGGACGCCATACCGATACCGAGTGCCATGATGAACGGAACCGTAATCGGTCCGGTCGTCACTCCGCCGGAGTCAAAGGCTGCGGGAATAAAATCCGCCGGCGCGAAAATCGCCAGAACAAACACGGCTGCATAGAAAATCAGGAGGAGCTTCGACAGACGGATGTTGAACTTAGTGCGCAGAAGCGAAATGACCAAAAACGCACCAACGCCGAATGCAACGGAAAGAATCAGGACAATGTTCGGGATCGAAGGAATCTGTTCGGCGAGAACCGTCAAGTCCGGCTCGGCGATCGTAATGATCACACCCAGAAGGAAACAGATCAAAAGCCCGATCCAGAGCTTTTTCGATTTGCCGATGGTTACACCGATGCCTTCGCCCATGGGCTGCATGGACATACCGGCACCGAGAGTGAACAGGCTCATCCCGAAAACCAGCATAAACGCTCCGAATAAAAACAGTACCATGACACCGGTTGATACCGGCGAGATTGTACTGCTCAAAAAAAGAACGATCAATGTGATCGGCAGGACGGAGGAAACAGATTCGAGTAACTTTTCTTTCAAGAGATGCATGGCGGATTCCTTTAAAATATTTTCTTCCTATTAATATATTCTGCTGATTCTATTATATCATATTCCTCCCTTTCTTACAACCGCTGTGAATGATCTTTTTATGAAATATTTTAGTATTGGAATTATATGCAATTTGGAGAAAACGGCAAAAAGGGGCTGTCGCACTAAGGAGAGATTTTCCGAAATGCGACAGCCTCATTCTCATATTTGAATGTTCGTCTCTTCTTTTTCTCCTTTAGCGAGGAG
>JAFQLN010000214.1 GCA_017414585.1 Clostridia bacterium
GAAAGACCGAACCAGAAGCTGGTGACGGATGTAACAGAGTTCAGCCTGTTTGGAGAGAAACTGTATCTGTCCCCTATTCTTGACCTGTATGGCAGAGACATTGTGAGCTACACCATATCCGACCGGCCGAATCTGTCGATGGTGACTGAGATGCTTGAGAAAGCATTTGAAAAGATACCGGATAACACAAACCTGATCCTGCATTCCGACCAGGGATGGCATTATCAGCATAAGCAATATCAGACAATGCTGAAGAAGAAAGGGATCCGACAGAGCATGAGCCGGAAAGGAAACTGTCTGGACAATGCTGTTATGGAGAATTTCTTCGGACTGCTCAAGAGTGAACTTCTGTATTTACATGAATTTGAATCTATGGAACATTTCAAACAGGAGCTAATAGATTATCTGGATTACTACAATTTCCGCCGCAGAAAAGCAAAACTAAAAGGCTTGCCTCCTGCTATTTTCAGACAACAAGCCCTTTCGGTAGCTTGAACAGTTTTTGTTCTATATTTTTGTCTAACTTTTTGGGGTCAGTTCAATTTTTTTGTAAAACCGGTCATTTTTTGATGACTCATTTTTTTGCTTCTGCAGGCGGGAAGAATACAAGCTCGCCGTTGTCTCCGGGTCTGGCTTCCATAAACGTGAGCGTACCCGCATAGCCGTTCATGCGGTTGAAGCCGGTGAATAGTATGCGTCCGTTCCAGACTGCGGCTTTCGGTACTGCCTCGCAGGGAATGTGCGGATTTTCGGGAAGCCTCCAGTCCGTGAAAGGCTTGTCGGAAATGCGGTACTGTGCTGTGCCGTGGTGGCTGAAAATGAGGTAATAGCAGTCACCGTACCGGAAATAGTCGGGGCATTCCGGCTCATCGCGGTCAGGAGAGGTGTAGATGCATCCGGCTTCGCTCCAGTTGTCGCCGTCCGCGGAGATGAGATGGACAAGCACACCCTTTTCACTTTCCCGGTGTGTGGATGTGACAAACATATGCAGCAGTCCATCGTCACCACGCACGATTTTCGGGTCCCGTGCGGATACGCCCGTATAGGCTTCGCTCAGCTGAAAACGGAATGTGCGGTCTTTTTCAAAATGGTATCCGTCCTGTGATACAGAGCGGCAGATCGGCGCGGAGGATCCGTCTGCCATACGCACCGTGTAGTAGAGAAGATGCCGTCCTCTTTCGCATATCCAGGATCCTGTGCAGATGGAGCCTTCCGTGGGATCGTCGATTTCGACCGCCATCGGATGCTCGTCCCAGTGGAGGAAATCGGCTGTGGAGATATGTGCCCACTGGTGTGCGCCTTTGTGCCACTTGCTGCGGTGATGATGCCTGTCCTTGAGATAAAGGACATGATACCGTTCCCCGTCCGTGTAGGGCATACAGTCTCCGACGAAGACACCGTTTCCGGGACGCCAGCCTTCGCCGCCAGTAAACGATCCGGTGACAATCGGTTCAGTCATTTCTTCCGGCATCGGCAGAACGGTGATTTCCGTGTTGATTTCGGCGGCATGGGCATCGGAAAGCATACAGTCTCCCCACGGCCATTCCTCGTCGAGAAGAATGCCGTTGACGCGCAGCTCGATGCGGTGAGGATATACGACGAGATCGGCAGCGTCACCGGGAACAGCGGACGCACGGACCGTGAGCGGACTGTCGGGATGACTGGAATAGACAAAAGAGACGGTCAGTTCTCCGTTTCCGTATGCGGAAGAAAAAATATCTTTTCCGCTGTGCGTGAAGCGGAAATTACTGCCGGAGACGATGGGGTAAGCAATGTGCAGAGAATATGCGGACATGGCCAGGCTCCTTTCTGGAATTTTCGTTATGTTTTCATTATACATTCCATGAAACCGATTGTCAATTCTTTTTTCACAGAAAAGACTTGCGTGTATCTTCCGTTTCCGATATAATCAAAGAAAAATGCAGGAGGACTGCCGCCATGCACGAAAAACTCTATGGAAACGATCTTCTTCTCGCGGAACTTTCCGGATCGTTTGCTTTTTTTCTGAAAGAAGCCAATGACGATCCATCCTCTCACGGATATGGTCTGGTGCGCGACAAAAGCGTGTTTGCGCCGGAGATTGCCAGCATTGCATCGGTCGGATACGGACTGGCGGCACTGGTAATCGGAGAAAAACGCGGCTGGATCACAAAGGAGTATGCCCGAAAACGCGCAGAGGGCACGCTTGATACATTTCTCACCCGGATGGAAGCGGAGCACGGCTTCTTTTATCATTTTGTCAATCTCTATACCGCACAGCGCGCATGGAATTCGGAGATTTCGATCATTGACACGGCGATATTCCTATGCGGAGCGATTACAGCCGGGGAGTATTTCGGCGGAGCCGTGAAGGAAAAAGCGGAGCTTCTCTACCGGCATACGGACTGGAACTGGTATACCGATCCGGCAGTCAGCCAGTTCTCGATGGGATATAAGCCGGAGAGGGGATTCTGGGGGCATTGGGATTTTTTCGCGGAACAGCTCATGCTCTATGTTCTCGGAGCCGGTTCTCCGGCACATCCAATCGACCGGGTTATGTATGATATCCTCGAACGCAGACGGGCGGATTACGGGGAAGAGAAAGATATCCTCTATTCATGGGGCGGATCGCTGTTTACATATCAGTTTTCACACGCATGGATAGATTTCAGAAATCTGCGTGACGAACAGGGGATCGACTGGTTTGAGAATTCTGTCAAAGCATCGCGTGCGGCACGTCAGTACTGCATCGACCGGCAGGACCGTTTCCGGACTTTCGGAGAAAACGCCTGGGGACTCACGGCCTGTGTCGGACCGCACGGCTATTCGGGAAGCTACGGCGCGAAACCCAGCACGACGGATGTGGATGCGGACAACGACGGAACCGTTGCCCCGTGCGGTGCGGCAGGGTCGATTGTCTTTACCCCGCGGGAAAGCATGGCGGCGCTTGCACATTACTGGAATGACGTTCCGGGACTCCGCTGTGTCTATGGTCTGCGGGATGCGTACAATCTTGACGGGGACGAGCCGTGGATTGCCGAAGAATGCATCGGAATCGACAAGGGAATCACGCTGGTGATGATTGAAAATGCGCTTACGGGACTTGTGTGGGACTGCTTCATGCAAAACAGTTTTGTGCAGAACGGACTCAAACGCCTCGGCTTTCACAAGACAGCTACGGCAACAGCATTTACTTTATGATATTTCATCAGGCTGAACGAAAGCTACAGCAAAGGCTCGCCCTCCGGGAGAGCTGTCAGCTTTGCTGACTGAGAGGGGGTAAAAACTGCAAATTTGCTCTATTGCCCTCTCCGACAC
>JAFQLN010000215.1 GCA_017414585.1 Clostridia bacterium
GAAAACCTTCCGGTCATGCTCCGACCGCGAAGGTTTTTTGTTTTTTCGCGAAAAGAAAGCCAACGCCTTGACAAAGTACAAAATCATCCATTATAATGAAAGAAAACGGCTTTGCACGGAGGCAGTCACCATGAAAAACATCCTGATTTTCGGCGACTCGAACACCTGGGGCTACGATATGGAGCGCTACCTTCCCGAACTTGATACCGCGCAGCGCATGACGGCGGACGAACGCTGGGGCGGACGCGTGCGGACGATCCTCGGGGACGGCTATCATGTCATCGAGGACGCGCTCAACGCACGTACGCTCATGTGGGACGACCCTTATTTCGAGAACCGCCACGGTCTGACCGGACTGAAGACCGCGCTCGACACGCACGCGCCGCTCGACCTCGTCGTACTCCAGCTCGGCTGCAACGAACTGAAGCATATGTTCCATCTCACCGCCGGCATGATTGCGTGCGGGATGGAGAAGCTCGTCGCGGCGTGCCTGACGTCGTATTACGGCTATCCGGTGCCGAAGGTGCTGCTGATTGCGCCGCATCCGACGCATCCGAAGATCGGCGAGATGCTGTACGGTTTCAACTTCGGTCCCGAAGCGTACGAAAAGAGCGTGCAGCTCGGGGAAGAATACCGGGCGATCGCGGAAAAGTACGGCTGCGGCTTCCTCGACTGCGCGGAACTGGGGTTTGAGCTGAACGAAATCGACGGCCTGCACTATTCGAAAGCGGACCACGCAAAGCTCGCCGACGCGGCAGCGGAGAAGATCAGAGAGATGATCGGTTAAATAAAATCCAATGCTCCGTTGGATTCCGGTATGAGTTGCATCGCTTTACATCCGAAGGAATTTCGGGTATACTGAATGCAACGGTACCGGAATTTTTATTTTTCAAAGGAGCAGAGTATGAGTATATCCATCGGACAGACGATCCGCCGTCTGAGAAAGGAGCGGAATCTCACACAGGAAGAGCTTGCGGCTCAGCTCAATATCACCTCGCAGGCGGTCAGCCGCTGGGAAAGCGAGACGGGACTGCCGGATATCTCGCAGATTGTCCCGCTTGCGAATGTGTTCGGCGTATCCACGGATGTGTTGTTCGGCACATTCGGCGTGGACAATGACGCGGAGGTAGACACCATAATTAAGGATGCCTTTGCGCCTGTCAGAACGGCATACACAAGGGAACAGACGGACGCCGCGTATATAATCCGTTGGGAACGGCTTCAGGAAGGATTGAAGACTTACCCGAACAATCTCCGTCTTCTCTCGGAGGTTCTTTCCTGCGGAGTCTGCATGTTCCGGTATTCGGAGGAACCGGAAGAAAAACAGCGGTTTTATGGTATTTACAGCGAATGCAGGCGTGCGGCAGATGTTATTCTCAGCTGCAGCAGAGATCTGGAAGAACTGCAGGATACACATGCGTGGCTTGTAAAGCTGTATGTGAAAGCGAAAGAATTTGACAAAGCGGAAGAACAGGCGGCATTTCTTCCGAAAAATGCCGGAACCATCATCCATCACGACGATCCGGAAAAGGAGATCCGGGCGAGATGTGAAGCGATCTATGCGCATCTC
>JAFQLN010000216.1 GCA_017414585.1 Clostridia bacterium
TATAGAATACCAAATTGCCTGTTTTTTCCCTCATCCGTCACTTCGTGACACCTTCCCCACAGAATGAACAAAGTTCATTCAGGGGAAGGCTTTGGTGCAGACCGAACGGACACCTGACAGATATACCTTCAACTTCAAATTGTCATATATAAGTAAATGCTGTTGCCGTAGGAATAAATAAATCCGCCCTTGCATTTTACTCGCATTTATGGCATAATAAGACATACCCGAAATCTGTCAATATAATTCAAGGAGAAGTACCATGGCTATTCAGTATATTGAAGACAAACGGATTTTCAAGCTCGATACGAAAACTTCGTCCTATGTGATCGAGGTTTTTGAGGAAAACTACCTCCTCTGCCTCTACTACGGCGCGAAGATTCCGGATGCAAACCTTGCCGGAATGCGCTTCCGCGAATGGTTCGCATCCTTCAGCCCCACTAATCCCGATGTCAGCGCGCCCGCTTTTTCGGCTGACGTTGCCCCGATGGAATACTCCGGCTTCGGTGTCGGGGACTTCCGCAAAACCGCTGTCGCTGTCCGCAATGCCGACGGCAATGACTGTACGGATTTCCGCTATGTTTCCCACGAAATTGTCGCAGGCAAGCCCTCCATCGCGCCCCTTCCGTCCACGTATGCGAACACGGACAACGAATGCACCACGCTGATCATCCGCACCGAAGACAAAGTCACCGGCGCAAAGGCGGAGCTGTACTATACGGTATTTGAAAATGTCGGCGCAATGACCAAGTCCGTGAAGATCATCAACGGTTCCGACAAGCCGATGGATATCGAAAAGGTTTACTCCACATCCGTGAGCCTCTCTGATATGGACTACGATATGCTCCACCTCTACGGCAGACACAACGCGGAACGCAACATGACCCGCGCGCCTCTGATGCACGGTCATCAGTCCCTGTCCTCGACCCGCGGATCGTCCTCCCATATGCACAACCCCTTCATGGCGCTCGTCCGTCAGGGAGCAGGCGAAGACTGGGGCGACGTCTACGGCTTCAACCTTGTCTACAGCGGCAACTTTGACATCACCGCGGACTGCGACTACTACGAAACCACCCGCGTCAACATCGGCATCAACCCCGACGGATTCCTCTGGCACCTCGAAGCCGGAGAAGAATTCCAGACGCCCGAAGCCGTTCTCGTCTACACGAACGAAGGGCTTGGCGAAATGTCCCGCATTTTCCACCGTCTGTACCGTGAAAATCTTATCCGCGGACGCTGGAAGCACGAAAAACGCCCCCTGCTCATCAATTCATGGGAAGCGGCGTTCTTCGATTTCGATACCGAAAAGCTCGTCTCCTTCGCGGAAAGAGCAAAGGAACTGGGCATCGAAATGCTCGTTATGGACGACGGCTGGTTCGGCGTGCGCAACTCCGACAACTGCTCCCTCGGCGACTGGTTTGTCAATGAAGACAAGCTGAAGGGCGGACTCGGCGTGCTGATCGACCGCGTCAATGCACTCGGACTCAAGTTCGGTATCTGGTACGAACCGGAAATGATCTCCCCCGACTCCGATATCTACCGCGCGCATCCCGACTGGTGCATCCACGTTCCCGGACGTTCCAAGTCCATCGCACGGCATCAGTATGTCATAGACTTCTCCCGCAAGGACGTCCGCGACAACATCTACGGACAGATGAAGGAAGTGCTGTCGAAGTATAAGATCGACTACGTGAAGTGGGACTTCAACCGCAATATCTCCGAAGCCGGTTCCGCTCTGCTCGGAAAGGAACACGGCGAGGAAATCTTCCACCGCTTCGTGCTCGGTACTTACGAAATCATGGGCAGACTGGTCGAGGACTATCCCGATATCCTGCTCGAAAACTGCTCCGGCGGCGGCGGACGGTATGACCCCGCGATGCTCTGCTACTCTCCGCAGATCTGGGCTTCCGACAATACCGACGCCATCGAAAGAATTCCGATCCAGTTCGGCACGTCCCTCTGCTATCCCGCATCGAGCATGGGCGCACACGTTTCCATGAGCCGCCGCACAGGATTTACGACCAAGGGCAATGTCGCGCTGTGGGGTACGTTCGGCTACGAGCTTGACCCGAACCACCTCAGCGACGAGGAAAAGGAAATCGTGAAAAAGCAGGTTGCCGAATACCACCGCACATACGAACTCATCCATGAAGGCGATCTGTACCGCATCACGTCTCCGTGGGAAAACACCTTCCGCAGTGCGTGGGAATTTGTCTCCCCCGACAAGACGAAAATGCTGTTCACGAATGTCACCATGCGTTACTACCACAACATGAAGTACATCGTCCGCTTCAAGGGACTCGATCCCGAAAAGAATTATCGGCTTGCCGAGACGGGCGAAATCTATTCGGGTGCTTTGCTGATGAACGCAGGGCTGAACGTCTCCCGTTATCCGAGAAGTACCGGCGACAGCTTCACCCTGTATTTTGAAGAAGTAAAATAACAGCAGAATTATTATACATCAGGGAGGTTTATCAATGAAGACCGATTACAGAAATGTCACGCTCACCGGCGGATTCTGGAAAGCCAAGGAAACGCTGGTGAAGACCACGACCACCGATGCTGTTTACGACCGCTTTGCCGAAACCGGACGTATGGACGCATTCCGCTGCGACTGGAAGGAAGGTATGCCGAACAGACCGCACATTTTCTGGGACTCCGATGTTGCCAAGTGGATCGAAGGCGCGGCGTATATTCTCGCAAAGGAAAGCCGGCCGGATCTCGAAGAAAAGGTGGAAGCGCTGATCAGCGAAATTGAAAAGAATCAGGGCGAAGACGGGTATTTCAATATCTACTATATGGTTGTGGAACCCCAAAAACGCTGGACGGACCGCAACTGTCATGAGCTGTACTGCGCGGGTCATCTCATGGAGGCAGCCTGTGCCTATTATGAAGCGACCGGACGCCGCCGTCTGCTCGACTGCATGGAAAAGTACGCGGACTACATCAAGCGCGTGTTTGTGGACGAAAAAAGCGCGGCTTTCGAGACCCCCGGACATGAGGAAATCGAACTCGCGCTGTTCAAGATGTATCACACCACCGGTGAAAAGAAGTATGCCGACCTCGCCAAGCACTTCCTCGAACGCAGAGGACAGCCGGACAATACCGAAGCACAGATTTTTTCTCATCCGAAATACGCGCAGAGCCACCTTCCCATCCGCGAACAGAAGGAAGCGTTCGGGCATTCCGTCCGTGCGATGTATCTCTATGCCGGCATGACCGACTACGCTGCACATTCCGGGGACGAGGTTCTGCTGCAGACCTGCCGCGATGTTTTCGATGACGTGACCAAACGGAAAATGTACGTCACCGGCGGTATCGGATCCACGAATGTCGGCGAGGCGTTCACCATTCCCTACGACCTTCCGAACGCGCAGGCATACACGGAAACCTGTGCTTCCATCGGCATGATGTTCTTCGCAAACCGTCTGTTCAAGGCAGACCCGCTGCATCCGTCGAAATACGCGGACGCTGTGGAACTGGAAATGTACAACGGTGCGCTCAGCGGCGTATCGCTCGACGGGATCTCGTTCTTCTATGAAAATCCCATCGAAATTTATCTCGCCGAACGAAACCGTCATTCCGGCGTGAACCACAATGAACGCTTCCCGATCACCCAGCGTGTCAAGGTGTTTGGCTGCTCCTGCTGCCCGCCGAACATCACCCGCACGTTCACCTCCCTCGGCGAATACTTCTATGCGTACGATGAAGCGGAAAACGCCGTTTACGTGAACCAGTTCGGTTCGTCCGTTTATGAAAACGGTGCGGTCCGCGTCACACAGGAAACCGATTACCCCTCCGCGGGCAAGGTAAAAATTACCGCTTCCGTTCCTGTATACGTCCGTGTTCCCGGCTGGTGCAGAAAGTTCAGCGCCGATGCCGCTTACAGAATGGTAAACGGTTATGCAAGATTTGAAGCGGGTGAAATCACGGTTGATTTTGCCATGAAGCCGGAGCTGATCACATCGTCCGTGCATATTGTGAAGAATATCGGCAAGGCTGCACTCCGCTGCGGACCGGTTATATACTGCGTGGAAGGCGTGGATCACGGCGGGGATGTACACACGCTCTGCTATGACCGTGCAGCGGTTCATGCCGCAAAGCCTGTATTTGACGAGACAATCGGGCTGAATGCACTGGAACTGGACGGACTGCGCTGTGCGGATGCGGAAGAAGGCGCTTTGTATATGCCGCTGGAGGACTGCTATGAGCCGGTGAAGATCCGTGCGATCCCGTATCATGCTTTCGCCAACCGCGGAGAAACGAATATGCTCGTATTCCTGCCGTACAGATAAGAAAATTTTTTAAATGAAAAATGGCTGCCGTATCGGGAAAGTGAATTTTCCCCAATACGGCAGCCTGTTATTATTTTTTAGAATATTGTTCTTCCTTTTTTCCTTTAGCGAGGAATGTAGTTACTATGTAACTACTAGGAAGCGAAAAAAGGAACTTTATCAGAAGTCTTGGGTGTTTCGACTGAAGTTTCGCGCAGCGATACTTCTGCGGAGATCGACAAGGGGCGCTGCCAGAAGTTTCTAAAGAAACTTCATTGAACCCCGCAAACTTTTGAAAAAGTTTGATCAAAACTTTTATACTGGCGACGTTTTTTCAGAATTCGATATCGTCGAGAGTGATTTTCGGTTTCTGCGGGATCGGACTGTTTTCCTGAGGGGCAGGTGCGTCCTCGTCTTCATCCGCAGCCGAATCAACAGCGGCGGAAACGGTCGTGCGCTGGACTTTTCCGGCAATGTCCGCATAGGTCTTGTCCGGATTCGTATACAACAGATCGAGCAGCGTGACAAAATCGCGGATAATCTCACGCGGGGTGATCATCGTATCCGCACCCTCCCGCGTCAGCGATCCCATCAGAAATTCGCGCATATTCTCCTCCGTCACGTTCACCTGCCACTTGTGGTATTCCCCGTGCAGAGCGGCAAGACGGATGACGAGGGCATACAGCTCGCTGTCGGACAGTCTGCGCAGTCTCAGAACCGGCTGCATGAGGGAGCGCAGTTCACCGCCGCCGAAACGACCGTCAGCCAGCCGGCTGCGCAGAGCCTCATAGCTGAACAGTCCCCGCCGCCCGTCTTCCAGAAACTGCGGTGTGCCGCCGAAGACGATCATCAGACCGGGTGCGCGTCCCTGCATGGTGTCGTTGAACATGGCGAGGATTTTTTCGTAGTTGTTTTCGCGCGAGATGCGGTTGGGGATTTTATAAAGATTCACGCATTCGTCGATGTAGACGCACAGCCCGCTGTAGCCGACCAGACGCACGAACGCAGTGAACAGCTTGAGATAGTCGTACCAGTTGTCGTCGCTGATGACGGAGAGGGAGCGGATGCCGGTAGCCTGACGCGCTTCGGTGCGGGTGTTGTACTCGCCGCGCAGCCACTTCAGACACGCGGACTGCTTCATGTCGTCGTCATCGCGCCAGCCGAGGTAGTACTCGCGCAGAACGGAGGCAAAGTCGAATCCGCCCACGTCCGATTCCAGTTCGCGCAGATTTTTCATGATTCGCTGACCGAACGCGGCGGTATAGGCATCGGACGTCTGTGCAATGCCTTCCGCTTCCAGCTCCGCGCCGATGTTGGTGAACCATTTTCCGAGGATCACGGGGAGCGCACCGCCGTCCGGTGAAGATTTCGCGGCGATATTTTTCATCAGCTCGCGGTAGGTGGCAAGTCCGCTGTTTGCCGAGCCGGACAGCTTTCTTTCCGGGGAGAGATCGGCGTCCGCTGTGATGAAGCCGCGGTCGAGGGCATAGCCGCGGGACAGCTGGATGAGAAAGCTCTTGCCCGAGCCGTAGCGCCCGATGATGAACTTCGTCGAGCCTTCCCCATCGGCAACCCGGTCGAGAGCGGAGGTCAGCGCTTCGATTTCCTCCGTCCGTCCGATGGCAATATACGGCGCACCCACGCGCGGAACAACGCCCGCCGACAGGGATGACAGCAGCGTTCCGAGAATCCGGCGCGGGACTTTTGCGGCAGTGTTATGATTCATGACAGCCAATGTTCAACATCCTCTCTGTAATCTTCAATCAGTGTAAAGCCGGCGCCGCTGTTTTCGAGCACAACATCTCCCAGTTCCTCGAGGAAGATGCTGTTGATGCGGTCGGCCACTTCGCCTTCGTACAGGCTGTTTTTGCGGCAGAAGGAGCGGTATTCGCCGTGCAGTGCCGCTTCGAGTGCCTGCCGGAGAAGGGAATCGGCGGCGGAATCGGTGTCGGCGGCAGAAACCGCGGCGTTTTTCTGCGGTACAGTGATGGGGGTATTCTGCGGGGCAAAACCGGGTACGGCATCGAACGCTTCGATCTCGTCGCTGTCTTCGGTTTTCTCGGGTGCATCATCGAATCCGTGCGGGGCGGGGAGAATAGTTTCTGTTCGATCGGGGAAGTCCGCGGACGAGATTTCTCCCTCGACTGCGGGTGCGTCATCCGGCTCATCCGCGGGGATGCGGTGCTCTTCTGTGAGAGAATCGTCCCCGGTCAGGCGGCTTGTGTTGACCCACGACTGCGCTTCAATCGCCTGCGCCGCCGAGAAATCAAAGCCGGAATCTTCGGATTCGTAATTTTTCAGATAATCGTCCGGCATATACCGGTCTTCTTTGGATTTTCGCACCTTTGCGGGCATCATCGGCTCGAAGTATGCGTCGATGACGGCACTGTCTTCCGGTGCTGTATGATCCACGCCCAGCTTTGCCTTGATGCCGAGCATGACGCGGAGCCGGTTCTCGGCGTATTTTGCCAGAGCGGTCACCTGCTGTCTGGTGTCGGCGCGGCGCGTGAAGGACAGAAACTCGATATCCAGACGCCGCTTGATGCCGGAGGAGACAATCGCGCCGCAGTAGCTGTCCCGCGTCATCCGGTAGATACGGTCCATGGCGAAAATGCCGCGGTTCTCGCCGAGCTGACGGGTCAGGACAAGCGTAACGGCGGCGGGGATGTGCGTCTCATACGCTTCTGCGTTGTCCTTATAATACCGGCTTCCGCGGTAGTCGTAGTCGGAGGAAACTTCCAGAACGGTGCGTCCGAGGGCATCCGAACCCTGTGCGGACAGGCTGTTGAGCCAGAATTCCTTGAACTGCGCCTTCGGAACAATTTCCGGCAGAATCGGAAGGAGCGCGTCGGGTATCGGCTGTCCCCCGATCATGCAGTAGTCCGCGAACCATTCGCACAGATAGCCGTCGAGCCGCGGGTAGAGCTTCCGGTAGTGGAGCCACACGGCGCAGAGGAGCCGCACGCCTTCTTCGGGAGGAATCACATCGGGCAGGTTGATGATTTCAAAAATGTAAAGCTGAATGTAGGGCAGATCGCACACGGGATAGCGTCCCATGCGGATGTTTTCGCGTACCCAGCGGTAGTATTCGACCTGTGCGAGATTCATATGCGCATACTGCGGAACATAGGAGAAATACGGGACGGCTTCGGCTTCGCAGTCGGCGGGGAGCTTCGGCGCGGCGGCATGGCTCCGGTGTGCATCGGCGGCAAAACGTCCGTAGAATTCCGTTTCGCTCTCCCATGTGCGCACGATGATTTGACGCAGGAGCATTCCGCCCGGCGCATAGGTGCATACCACTTCGGACGCCTTTTTCGCACTTTTCACTGCCGGTGCAGCGGAGGGGCGGTGCCGGTGCGCATGGCTTTTGTAGGAGGATGTCGTGATGCTGCGCGGACCGTCCGGGGTCTGTACGACATGACCGGAACTGCTTCCGACGGGGGCGGTTCTGTCGGCACTGCGGACTTCGCGCGGCTGATTTCGGAATGTATATGCCTCGCGCGGCAGGATTTTTTCGCTCTGCGCAGTCCGGGATGTGTGATCTGCGGATGAACCGGGAACGCTGACGGAAATTTCCGCCGCTGTGTCCGTGCCGCTGATCTCCGTGACGCCAAGCGATGCTTCAGAGAATTTCGGCTGCTGATAGACCCGTGGTTTCGGTTTGCCGAGATCCCAGAAGTCATCTCCGCCGGTCAGGGGGGGAGCTTCTTTGGCGGGAACGGAGCGTTCGACAGGCGTGAGGGTATCCACTTCGAGGGAAATGGCGCAGTCCGCGTTCTGTGCACTGTCCCTGATTTCCTGTGCCGTCTGCTGGAGTTTTTCCTGCAGGGCGGAGACGGCGTTCGGTTTCAGCTGTGCATTTTGTATCGTATCCCGTACACGGTTCCGGATTTCTTCCGCCATCTGCTTCAGCTCTTCAGCCGTGCGGGGCGGGCTGGATTTCGGGGTGTTGTCCGGCATAACGTCCTCCCGTTCAAACATTCGTTCGTAATACATCATTATACCATGTTTTCGCCCTGCTGTCAATCGGTTTGGCGAAAGGGAAACAGGAAAATCGAACGGAAATAATTTGCCCGGCATGAAGTGTCAAGTGAATTATTGTTGAATCCCATGAAAACAAACGGTTAAATATACAGTCGTTGTGAAAAATAGCGAAAAAATAAAAACACAAACATTTTGTCTTGTATTAGTTCGTATTTGATAACTATTTGTTGTAAAAAAGAAAGAAAAACAAAGAAAACAAGAGAAAAATAGATGTTTACAGAAAATTCACACATAAGCAAAGCGGAATCTACAGGCGGGTGATATAATACACGTAATTATTTTTTCTATTGATTATGCATATATATGCGCGAGGTGCCTGCCATGCAGCTGATCTGTTATCCCGAAATCCGAGAACAAGCGGCACTGCCGGTGTGCGTAACGGGAATCGGGGTTCACGCTTTCGGAAATTCCGCCGTACAGCCGGACTTTCAGAGCGCCCGTCTCATCTATACCGTCAGCGGAACCGGTGTCCTTGCCGCGCCCGGAAAAACCATCAAGCTCACCCCCGGCAGTGTCGTCTGCATCCCCGAAAACAGCACCTCCTCACTGACGCCCCTGACGAACAGCTGGAGCTGCCACTGGACTTCGTTCCGCCATGCAGGATTGGCACAGACTTCTCTGTTCACCGAAAAGGGGGAAACGGTTTTTCGGACCGCACAGCCGGAGATTTACGAGAAACTGTACCGTCAGATTTACGATACCCTCACAGGGGACGAGGCATACGGTGCCTATACAGCGTCAGCGCTCCTCTACCGCCTGCTCATCCTCGCAAACCGCGACGCCTGCGCAATCCCTGATCACAGAAAAACGATGAATCCCGCCGTTGTGTCCGTGCTCGATTATATCCACGAACACTATACAGAAGAAATTGCGCTTGAGCAGCTCTGCACCGCAGCCGGAGGACTGTCCGAACAGTATCTCTGCCGCCTGTTCAAGCAGTCCACCGGGATGCGTCCCGTCGAGTACATCATCAAAAAGCGGATTGCCTCCGCACAGGCATATCTTGAAAAAACCGATCTGCCCGTGAATGAAGTCGCGGAAAAGACGGGCTTTCATAATACCAGCTATTTCTACCGCAACTTCAAAAAGTTCACCGGTATGAGTCCTCTCGAATGCCGGCAGAAAGCGGCGGCAGAAAAAAATCACGGCAGGTGATGAATTTTTATTCAAAACCCTCTTGACAAATCCGCACGGCTGTGCTATAATCCTTCACACAATAATTCAAATGCGATGACGGGGATAAAAAATCCGTAACGCCGCACAGAGAACTGCCGGTCGGTGCGAGGCAGCAGGCGAAGCGAGTTTTACTCACCCCTGAGGACTTGTGAGAAGACAATGTCCGGCAGACGCCCGAAAAGATGCGGTCAGTCCCGGTGCACAGGGATGCAGAGTCTTAGTAGGCGCGTACGGAAGCTCACCGTTAACGGAGCAGGGCATCATGCTGTGCCTGGAACGAGGGCAGGAGTTTTTTCTGCCGAACAAGAGTGGTACCACGAGGTTTTGCGCCGCGTCTCTTAGGAGATACGGCGATTTTTGTTTTTCTTCTGTTTCTCCTTTGGAAAGGAAAATAGGAAGAAAATGCTGACGCATTTTCAAAAAGTAATGCCACTGCGCGTGGCGGGCGGTCTTCGCAGACAGCGGTTAAGAGGACTCGGCTGCGAGCCCTCTTAACAATCACCCGCAGCAAGGGGACACCCCTTGACCCCGTTTGTGAAGCTGGTCGGGATTTCATCATGGAATAAATTCCATGACGAAATCATTCGACGTGGAGCGGGTGCACAGACCCTTTCTTTAGCTCCCGCATAACTTCACTCCGCGCGTGAGCCATGACCAACTTCAAATTTGGACTGCATATCCCGCACGCTCTTTATGGCGGGGGTGAGCAGGGTCTCGGCGGCCCCTGCGAACCGTATTAGCGAATTTCTGATCCCTTGGACGGTATACGGTCTCGTTCAGCTAAAGCATAATAACTTATCTCTTTATCCCCCCTCGTTATCATATCAGCTGCATCTATGGCGCCGCTGTGCACCTTGTCAGTATAAAGTTCTTTGCGGAGCTTTCTTTCAAGAAAGCGACCGTTTCCCCCTATTCAAAAAATATGCACATACTTATACACGGAGGCAAATTATGAAGATTTCATTTTCCACACTGGGCTGCCCGGATTTTTCATGGACGGATATTTATTCCATGGCGAAGGACTTCGGTTTTCACGGGATTGAAATGAGAGGGCTTGGCGGAGATATTTTTTCCGTGCACGCATCTCCGTTCAGACCGAAAAATCTGGAGAGAACGAAGGAACAGCTCAGAAAGCTCAAGCTGGAAATCTGCTGTCTGTCGTCCGGATGCGCGCTTCGTTTTCCCGAGAAGCACGAGCAGACGATCGAAGAACTGAAGGAATATATCGCATTGGCAGCGGCTCTCGGAACGCCGTACATCCGCGTGCTCGGCGACCTCACTGCTGAACCCACGACGGACTTTGACGATGAATATGTCATCGAACCCATGAAGATTCTCGCGCCCATCGCGGAAGAGGCAGGCGTTACCCTTCTGATAGAAACCAACGGCGTTTACTCCGATACCGCAAGACTTGCCGATGTCCTTGCAAGAATCGCAAGCGATAATGTCGCCGCACTGTGGGACTTCAACCACCCCTACCGCTTCCACGGCGAATCGCCCGAAACCACCATCAGAAATCTCGGCGCATTCATCAAGCACGTGCATATTAAGGATTCCGTCGAAGAAAACGGCAAGGTTGTCTATAAGCTCGTCGGCGAAGGCGATCTGCCCCCCATGGCGGACTACATGAAAGCCCTCCGCTCTCTCAATTACGAAGGCTATATCTCTCTCGAATGGCTCAAGCAGTACGCACCGGAGCTGTCCGATGCCGGCATTGTTTTCCCGCACTTTGCGCACTTCATGGAACAGTATCTCGGCAACACCGCAGCGGCAGGCAGACTGCAGGTAAACAAGCGCGGCGACGGTTATTATGTCTGGGAACAGGATCACCTCATCGACCTCACCTTCCCGCAGGTTCTCGACCGTATGTGCGAAGAATTCCCGGATCAGTATGCGTTCCGCTTTACGGAATTCGACTACACCAGAACCTACCCCGAATTCCGCGAGGACGTTGACACCTTTGCACGTGCGCTCATTTCCATGGGCGTAAAGCAGGGGGATCATGTCGCAATCTGGGCAACGAACGTCCCCGCATGGTTCATCACCTTCTGGGCATCCGTCAAGATCGGCGCAGTTCTCGTTACGGTGAATACCGCTTACAAGATTCACGAAGCCGAATACCTGCTCCGCCAGTCCGACACGCACACGCTCGTCATGATTGACGGGTACAAGGACTCCGACTATGTCGGCATCATCAAGGAGCTGATTCCGGAGCTGGCTGACCACGAATCCGGCAAGCCGATCCATTCGAGAAAGCTGCCGTTCCTCAGAAACATCATCACGATTGACTCCAAGCAGCCCGGATGCATGACATGGGATGAAGCGATGGCAATGGCGGAAAAGACCCCCGTGGACGCCGTTTACCGCAGAGCCGCGATGATCAACAAGCACGACGTCTGCAACATGCAGTACACTTCCGGCACGACGGGCTTCCCGAAGGGCGTTATGCTCACGCACTACAACATCATCAACGACGGCAAGTCCATCGGCGACCGCATGGATCTGTCCACAGCCGACCGCATGATGATTCAGGTGCCGATGTTCCACTGTTTCGGTATGGTTCTTGCGATGACAGCATCCATGACGCACGGCGTTACGATGTCCCCGATCAGCGCGTTCTCTCCGAGAAAGGGACTTTACTGCATCAACAAGGAAAAGATCACCTGCTTCCACGGCGTTCCGACGATGTTCATTGCGATGCTCGGGCACGAAGATTTTGCGAAGACGGACTTCTCCCACATGAGAACGGGCATTATGGCGGGTTCGCCCTGTCCGGTCAAGGTCATGGAAGAAGTCATCGAAAAGATGAACATGAAGGAAATCACGATCGTTTACGGTCAGACCGAAGCGGCGCCCGGCTGCACGCAGAGCTCCACGGACGACTCCATTGAGACCCGCGTGAACACGGTAGGACGTGCGTTCTTCGGTGTGGAATGCAAGATTGTGAATCCGGAAACCGGCGAAGACTGTCCGGACAACGTAGACGGTGAATTCGTTGCACGCGGCTACAACATCATGAAGGGGTACTACAAGATGCCCGAGGCAACTGCCAACGCCATTGACGAGAACGGCTGGCTGCACACGGGGGACCTCGCCCGCAGGCTGCCCGACGGAAACTACAAGATCACGGGCCGCATCAAGGACATGATCATCCGCGGCGGCGAAAACATCTATCCGAAGGAAATCGAAGACTTCATCTACACCCACGACAAGGTACAGGACGTGCAGGTCATCGGCGTTCCCGACAAGCAGTACGGGGAAGAAATCATGGCGTGCATCATCAAAAAGCCCGGCGCGGACTGCACCGCTGAAGAAATCAAAGACTATGTCATGACCCACATGGCAAAGCACAAAGTCCCCCGCTACGTCATGTTTGTAGACAGCTTCCCGATGAACGCTGCAGGCAAGATCATGAAGTACAAAATGCGCGAGGAAATGGCTCAGCGGCCCGAATTCAAGGAAGCTGCGGGCATTGTTACCGCGTGAGCTGACAAAATATAGTGATATTTTAGGGGGAGACTTTTGAAAAAGTCTCCCCCTAAGACCCCCACCAAAACTTTTATACTGGCGCACGGTTCGGTTACGGACGGTTCGTGCGGCGGATATGGGTTTGAGGAGGGGGTTTTTTATGTTTGGTGAAGCTGTGGGGTGGGGGACAGCGGTCTGGGTGGAGATTGTGCGGGGGGAGGTTGGGGGTGCATAGAGGGAGAGTGATCCTTGACCTCCGGCAGTTGTTCGTGAGCACACAGGGACCTCCGAGACCCTGTGTGCCGCTGACGTGGAGAGCGTGCGGGATATGCAGGCTGTTTTTTACGTTGGTCGTGGCTCGCGCGCGCCGTGAAGGGATGGAGGGGATTGGGGTTTTTATAAAAAAAAGAATTTCACCATGGGGATGATGAAATTCTTTCGTCTTCATTATTCGTTTTCGTCCTCGTCCTTTTCGTCGTCCTCGTCTTCTTCATCTTCATCGGGGAGACGGGTGACGGTCATCTTCAGGATGCGGTGATCCTTGATTTCGGTGACGTGGATGTGCATTTTTTCGAGTTCCAGCTCGAATTCGGTACCGTCTTCGGGAACCATGCCGTAGTTTGAGAAAACAAAGCCGCCGAAGGTATCGTAGTCGTCGCCGAGATCCAGTTCCAGTGCTTCCGAAACATCTGCAATCGAAGCCGAGCCGCGGATGACGAAGGTATCGGGGGAGAGCTGTTCGATGTCCTCTTCCTCCTCCTCGTCCGCCACTTCATTATTGAAGTTGCCCACGAGCTGTTCGAGCAGGTCATTCATAGTCACGATGCCGGCAAGTCCGCCGTACTCATCCAGAACGACTGCGAAATGGTTGCGGGTGGACTTCATCTGTCTGAAGAGCACGTCCGCGTGGGTGCCTTCCGAGACGAAGTAAGCCGGCTTGACCGCTTCCTTCATCAGTGTTGCGCGGTCAGCACCGTGGTGGCGGAAATAGTCCTTCATGGACAGCACGCCGATGACGTTGTCGATGGTGTCCTCGCAGATGGGATAGCGGGTATGACCGGTTTCGTGGATGGTATCCGCCCACGCCTGATCGTCTTCCTCCATCCAGAGAACGGTGATGTCGGTACGGTGTGTGGCAAATTCGCTGACGGTGAGGTCATCGAATTCAAATACGTTTTTGATCAGTTCCTGTTCCTGTTCGTCGATCAGACCTTTTTCACCGGCTTCATCGGCAAGCAGACGGATTTCCTCCTCGCTTGCGCTTTCTTCCTCTTCATTCGGGTCGATGCCGCAGAGACGGAGCACGAGGTTGGTCGAAACGGTGAGGAACCACACGATCGGGGTGAAGAGCTTGGCGAAGAAGGAGAGCATGGACGCCAAGGCAAGCGCGAGCGATTCGCTCTTTTTCATGGCGATGCGCTTGGGGACAAGTTCGCCGAGAACGAGCGTGAAATAAGAGAGAATGAGCGTGATGACGATAACGGCAGCATTCTGTACAAGCGCGGGACTGATGTCGATCTGTTTTTTCTGAACCCAGTCTACGATGTACACAGCGAAATTATCTGCCGCGAACGCACTTCCGAGGAAGCCGGAGAGGGTGATGGCTACCTGGATAGTTGAGAGAAACTTCGACGGATTTTCGGTGAATTTCCGTAATTTTTTTGCTTTTTTGCTGCCAGCTTCTTCGAGCTTGGCGATTTTCGCTTCGTTGACGGACAGAACGGCGATTTCGGCACAGGCGAATACCGCGTTCAGAGCAATCAGGATCACCTGAAGCAGAAGCGAGCCCCATATGGATTTCAAGATTCTTTCCTCCGGAATAATGATATGTCAGGTTGATGTTCGTCGGATGGGGGTGGAAAAGAATCAGGTCCGCAGTCTGAGAAAGCGCAAAAAGGCATACCTGTACCCTCGATGAGTGCGCAGGAATGCCTTGTTTAAGCAAATTTCGCAGGCAGCGTATGGAATTGTACTTCGATAGCAACAATCACAACTGTCGCCGCTGTCCATGAGAAAGATCCTCCGTGAATGAATTGCGCGCCATGATGCATGGCTCCGCTCGGAACGAACGGAATGCGCGGTTTGGGGTATTATATCATATTCATGCACGGATGTCAAGGAAAATCCATCTATCCTTCTGAAAATCCTTCGGAAAAAAGCTGTCGGACTGATGCCGTTTTTTGATCAGAGAACTTCGTATCCGCCCGCACGCAGAATTTCCGACGCCCGGCTGAACGTATTTTCCCGGACAAGAATATAGTCCGTGTTGTAGGTGGAGCAGCAGAACACGGGAATCTGTGCATCCGCGAGGAGTCCGCTGATTTTTGCGAGAATGCCGACGAGGGAAAAATCCAGTACCCCCGCAATCCGCATTGCCCGCCATCCGTCCTCCCGCCGCAGGGTCTTTTCCGGTACGGATGCAGTCGGACAGACCAGGGAAATCTCCTCGTCCGTGCAGCTGAGAAAACAGAATGCTTCCCCCAGCGGCGCGGAATGTACATCGGAAAGCCGGCAGACTGTGAACGGCATCGGCAGAACTTCCAGTGTCATACCGTTACCCCGAACCAGACGTCTCCGAGCGGGAGAACGTCGCCATGGTCGTAAAAGTCTTCGGAAGTGCGGATTTCTTCGCGGCTGTCCGCTGCCTTGAAGGAAACGGGATCTCCTGCCGCAATGCCCGCGTCGGCTTTTCGGAGAACGACTGTACAGGTGTTTTTGTCAACCACGCCATCGTTTCCGGACAGAACAAACTGTCTGCCGCCGTGTGAAACAAATACGGACAGGAACGTGCCTGCATGATCCGCGGGATCAATCGCATCTGCCGTTTCGATCACAAAGCGCAGGCAGTCCGGCTCGTTGAAGAGCGTCAGTGCACGGATGGAATGTCTGCCGGAGCGGTTGACATAATGCGTGCCGAAACCGTCGTGGTCGCGCTGTACATTTCCGTCCGGATAACCGTCAAACCGCACGCTTTCGCCAACGGGAAGGGATTGCGTGTCCGTCATGCCTTTGCGCCGGGCGGTGTATGTGCACAGGAGCTTGTAGTAGTTATCCCCGTAACCGCCGCGCATCATTTCAATGTCCCGGCTGTACTCATAGTTCGCGCAGTCCACAAACATCAGCGGACGGGAGGGAATTCCGCTCCAGCGGCCCGCAATCCATTCGTTCCAGCCCGTGACAAGCGTGACAGGCACATCCGCTTCGATCGCACGTTCAAACTGTTCGATGAAATTGTATCCGCGGATATACGCATCCGGAGCGGGATCGTTGCTGCCGTTGTGATAGGCGCGTCCGCAGTTGGCAGTTTCGCCGTAGAGCACCGAATCCCCGAACCGGAGCTGCGGATGCTGGGCAACGGAGACGTTGATGCATTCCGGCTCACCGGAGAGATTGGCGAATACGCGCTGCGGACGGGTGAAGTCCATCCACGGCCAGCCGCCGTTTTTGTCCGCTTCGTTCGGCCACTGCGACAGCTTGATTGTGAAGAATGCGCGCACTTCGGGGGAACAGTCCTCGGGTACGGCGATGATCACCGGTTTTCCGTCAAAGTAAAACCACGTGTCAGGGCAGTAATCCGCCTTGTAGATTTTTTCGTAAATCTGCTGCGCGGTTTTGCCGGAAGCCGTGTTTGTGTAGAACATTACTTTCGGAATTGCCAGTCCCGCGTCGTGGTATTCCTGCAGAATGCGCATCACGAGCTTGGCATTGTGCTCGTAGATGATGGCGTTGGTTGTGTCAAAGAAAAGGAAGTCGATGCCCGCCTGCAGAATCAGCTTCATGTGGCGGCGGACAACCCATTCGTCATCGGAGTAGTAGTAACCGTAAAAAGGCTCGCCCCAGTGGTGATATACGCCGTACGCTCCCCAGTATCCGGCGTCGGGATGGTGTCCGGCATCGGGGTGGAGAGCGGTGATCTTCGATATATCATAGGGAGCATGCCGACCGTGCTCGCCGAGCCAGAGGAAGTAGAACAGTCCCACAAGCCCGGTTTTCGTGCAGTCCGGCTGTCGGAGTGATACAATATTGATCATGGCAGTGCGGATTACAGTTTCAGATCGTCTTCGGAGAGAACGCTGAAGCCGTATGTAGCGAGAACCTTTTCGGCAAATGCATTGTCAGCCACGCGGAGAACAACATAAGCCTTGCCGATTGTGTTGGCAACGAACGCATAGAGGTAATCCACGCTGAGGTTTTCGGAGTTGATCGCCTGCAGAAGATGTGCCAGACCGCCCTTTTCGTCGGGGATTTCCACACCCACAACATCGGTCACGTCCACAACCTTGCCTTCGCCGGAGAGCGCCAGTGCTGCCTTGCGTGGATCGCTGACAATCAGACGGAGCACACCGAAGCTCTGGGTTTCGGCGATGCTGAATGCGCGGATGTCGATGTCGCTGTCTGCGAGAATCTGTGTGATTTCAAAAATGGAACCGTTCTTGTTTTCCGCAAAAACGGATAACTGCTTGATAGACATAGGATATCCTCCTTGAATTTGATTTCCTTCGGCTTGTTTACTATATCACGGAATCATGTCCGGCGCGGGAAGTCAGGGTTTTGGCGGCCCCTGACTTCCGTCTCCACCTTTCCTGATCCCTTGGACGGAATATGGTTTCGTTCAGCTGCAGAATAAAGGCTTTTTTCTTATCCCCTCGTTGCCATATCAGCTGTACATTCGGGGATGCTGTATCCGTGCGCCAGTTTAAAGTTCTTTGCGGAGCTTTCTTTCAAGAAAGCGACCGTTCCCCCCCAACTCACGCGTTGTACAGCTTCCGTCTGTCAATCACGCGAACCGCCTTGCCTTCGGAGCGGATGATGGACTTCGGTTCGACGATGGAGACTTTTGCGAGGATGCCGAGAACGGACTTGAGTGCTTCGGTGATTTCGGCTTCGCGTACATTGATGGAGTTGATGGAGTCGGAGAAGAGTTCGGGGGTCATTTCTACGCGGACTTCGATGGTGTCGCTGGTCTTTTCGCGGTCAACGATGATCTGGTAATTGGAGGTCAGACCCTTGGAGAGGAGAACCATTTCGATCTGGGACGGGAATACATTGACGCCTTTGACGATGAGCATGTCGTCGCTTCTGCCGAGGATCTTGGACATCTTGACAAA
>JAFQLN010000217.1 GCA_017414585.1 Clostridia bacterium
ACCGGAGAGATCTGATGGAAACCGCAAGGCAGGCAATTGCAAATCTTTCCTGGTATTTTACGGATCGGCTTCAGAATGCATTTTCCGACAAGAACCTGCCGCAAGTTTCCCTGTACGGACAGCAGCTTCTTTCACTCTTCGATCTGCAGACAGCCATTGTTTCAACCGATTAAAATATGCTGCTCGGTACATGGCTCGAAAAGGCAAAGCGGCACGGAAAAACGCCGGCGGAAAAAACTTACTTTGAGTGGAATGCGCGTGTGCAGATCACACTCTGGGCAAACAGGGAAGGGGCTGTGCAGCTGCGCGATTATGCCGCACGGGAATGGCAGGGACTGCTGGAGGATTACTACCGCCCGCGCTGGGAGAGCTTTATTTCCCGTTTGGAAATCGCACTGCTGACCGATACGCCGCTGGAAACAATCAACCACTACGATGAAGAACTGCCGTTTGTGTACCGCAAAAAGGAATATCCTACGGTTCCTTCCGGCTGCTTGAAAGAGGCGGTCACCGCTGCTCTGCGTGCTGTTCAGGCATGCAGAATCATCCATCGGGAAGAAGAAGGCGAGCAGGACAGCTTTGAGGAAAACGTGAAAAAGACAGTCACGCTCTGAACAGCAGGGGAAAATTCTCCTTGACAAAAACGGGGGAACTGGTATATAATGAATAAAAATTGTCTGTAAGGATGTGTGAAAAATGATCCGTGATATCGTTATTGAATCCAGAAGCTACCGCAGCTTCGATGAAAATGTGCAAGTCGGAAAGGAAGACCTCGAAACCTTCCTCGACACAGCCAGACTCTGCCCGAGCGCTGTGAACCGTCAGCCTCTCAAATACCGCCTCGTGTATGACAAGGCAGAGGTGGAAGAAACCCTTGCCATTACCGCATGGGCAGGCGCGCTTCCCGAGCTCAAGCTCCCGCCGGACGGACATCATCCCGCCGCATTCATCGTCATGTGCTGTGATACCTCCGTATGCGATGACAATAACTGGGTGCGCTTTGACGCCGGAATCGCCGCACAGACCATTTGCCTGCAGGCAGCGGAAGCTGGACTTGGTACGTGCATCATCGGTGCGTTCAACCCCGAAGAAATGTCGAAAACACTCCTGATTCCCAAAAAGTACAAGCCCGTCTGCGCCATTGCCTTCGGTGCGCCGGATGAAACTGTTCTCATCTGCAATGTTCCCGAAAGCGGCAAAACGATCTATTTCCGCGACAAGGCGAACATTCACTACGTCCCCAAGCGTTCCCTCGAGGAGATCATCATCGAATGACCTATGTTCCATTGGCGGTTCTGCTGGCAGTAGTTCTTTCCGCATTGACAGTGTACGGCGAAAGACAGGCTGTGCAGACGGAAACAAAGCTCGGAATCCTTGCCGGTATCAACATCGGACTGGCGGCAGGAGGGACTGCAGCAGTGCTGATTCCGCATTTCCTTTTCCGTCAGACTGCGGAAAATCCTGCGCTGGACGAAGATTTTCTCACATGGGCACAGGATATGTTCGGAATCTGGTATCAGATTGTTCTGCCCGTGTTCGGCGTGCTGGCAGGAATTACATTTCTCTCCGTTCTGACTGCAATTGCCGATAAAAAACAGCAGAGCGGGAATGCGCCGCATATACGGATGCTCACCGTCTGTGCATCATCCGTCCTGCTTCTGATCCTGACGCCGTTTTACGGATTCATGACGGAAAATGAAATGATTCCGCTGTATCAGTATGTTTTATGGTCCGGCGTCGGCTTTGCGCTTCTGATGCGGATATGCACTGTGCCGGAGTATTTTCTTCGTATCCGTCTTCTCCGGAAGCGTTCTGTGAAAAAGAAGTGATAAACTTTTCATGTTTGATTGAAAAATCACGAAAATTACGTATTTCCCTTGCTTTTATTTGCAGAATATGTTAATATAATAATATTCTATTGTGTTAAAAGGAAGCCTTGTGAAAATGATCGGCATCCGATTCTCCTACCGATATCCGGTATTCCGGAAAAGGGGGGATACGGGCGCTGCTTTTTCGCGGACTTCAAAAGAAAGGCTTATATGATCATGATCCGGCGAATCTCTCTTATCCTTCTCACCGCAGTGATGCTCTTTTCTCTGGCTGCCGCGGCTCTTCCTGCAGCTGCAGCCGATACGGTAACAACTACCGTCAACATCGCAACCGCCAACAAAAACGTACGCGGTCCCGGCTATGACTGGGCGAACCGCTACGACATCCTCACATTGGACGGACTGAATATTGATACCAGTGACGCATACGGACTCCGTCTGCCGAAAAACTGCACGGTCGTTCTCAAAGGAAACAACACCATCAAAGCGGCGAAATACGGTGTTTCCTGCTCCGGTACCGTCGTTTTCAAGGGTTCCGGCAAACTGACGATTGAAGCCGGTGAAATCGGCATTTATCTCATCGCGCAGGACAGCACGCAGAAAGTCCGTCTCATCGAAGGAAAATACGAAATTACCGCAGGCACGTACGGCATTTACAGCGACGCATCGGACTTTTCCTTTGTCGGCGAGTCCATGTCCGTGAAAGTAGCGGATGAAAACGGTGCGGCTGTCAGCGGCCGTGCGGTCAATCTGCTCGGCGGATCGTTCAGCGCAAATGCTCCTGTTGAATCCACGCACCAGCTCCTTGTCGATGGCCTGAAGATTGATGTGGACGCAAACCGCGCTGCTTTTTCCTCGAAGAACCTGACCGTCAAGAATCTCAGTCTGGCGGGCGAATACGCAGGGGAATCTTCCGTACACGCCAAGTCCACACGCAAAGAAGTGCGTGACAGCATTCTCTTTGGGGAAAGCGTTCCCGGCTGGGTAGATTACATCCTGCTTCTGGCTGCAACAGCCGGTATCGCAGCCGCTGTCGTTGTCCCTGTTCTGCGCAAGAAGAAAAAGAGAGAAGAACTTTACAAGCGTCTCGCGGAAGAAGGCTACGATATTATAAAATAACAGCCCGAAAGCTGTCAGGCATGAAACACATTCCCCCTGGCAGCTTTTCTTTGCTGCTTTCGGAAACTGTAACAAGAAACAAAATAACGAGGTGTTTTTATGAAATCCATTCGTGAAATTTATAAAATCGGACGCGGTCCCTCCAGTTCCCATACCATGGGACCGCAGAAAGCCGCCGCCATTTTTGCAGCCGAACACCCGGATGCTGCGTCCTATAAAGCGGTTCTCTACGGTTCTCTTGCTGAAACCGGAAAGGGGCACCGCACCGATACGGCGATTCTCGAAACCTTTGAACCGAAAAACTGTGAAATCGAATTCCGCGTGGACAGAAATATCGAGCTCCCGCATGACAATACCCTCGACTTGTTCGCTCTGGACGAAAACGGAAACGAAACGGCAAAAATGCGCGTTATGTCTGTCGGAGGCGGGGATATCGTCATCGAAGGAAACCCCGCATATGATCTGCCGGAGATCTACAGCGAATCCACCTTCGGAGAAATTGCGGAAATCTGCCTCAACCGCAATATCCGCCTTTCCGATTACGTCTTTGAACATGAAGGCGAGGAAATCAAGCTCTTTCTCCATCAGGTGTGGGACGTCATGCGCCATGCCATTGCGGACGGTCTGAAAGGCAGGGGAACGCTTCCCGGCGGACTGAACGTCGAGAAAAAAGCGCAGTATCTCTATAACCAGCGCCATATTGACGAATCGGCGAATACGAGAGAAAACCGTCTTGTCTGTGCGTATGCCTTTGCCGTCAGCGAACAGAACGCGGACTGCGGGACGATCGTTACCGCACCTACCTGCGGTGCCTGTGCCGTTCTTCCGTCCGTTCTCCGCTATATGCAGGAACAGAAGGGATTTTCCGACGATGATGTTGTCCGCGCGCTTGCCGTTGCCGGACTGATCGGAACCATTGTCAAGAAGAATGCATCCATTTCCGGTGCGGAATGCGGCTGTCAGGCGGAAATCGGGACAGCCTGCTCCATGGCTGCCGCTGCTCTCTGCGAACTGCACAGCATGGCGATCGGACAGATAGAATACGCTGCCGAAGTTGCGCTTGAGCATCACCTCGGACTCACCTGCGACCCGATCTGCGGATTGGTGCAGATTCCCTGCATTGAGCGGAATGCCGTAGCCGCGATGCGTGCGATCAACGCGCTGTCTCTGGCAAACTTCCTTTCGGAAACAAGAAAAATTTCTTTCGATGTCGTGGTGCAGACCATGTACGAAACCGGACGAGATCTGCATTTCCGTTACCGTGAAACAGCGGAAGGCGGTCTGGCGAAGACTTACCGTGTAAGCTGATCGGGAAAGAACAGCGTCGATTTATAAAACTTCCGCCAAAAAAATGAAAAAATCCCTTGCGGATGGGCAGTGATTGTGCTACAATAACCACAGCTCAACCGAATCGCAGGGGGTTTTTCTTATGATCAAACGTATGCTCGGACTGGCGAAGCCGTGGTGGGGTTCACTGGCAGTAACCGTTCTGTCCCTGATTGCCGCATCGCTTCTCAGTCTCGTTACACCGGAAGCTGTCCGGCGGCTGACCGCACTTCTGGCAGAACCGGAAAAGCTGACCGCGGCTGTTCTCGGCATTTATGTCGCGGTTCTTGCAGGCGCATATCTGCTCCGGGGAATCTGCCGGTTCTTTGCACTCTGGCAGTCGCACGTTGCTGCATGGAATTTTGTCGGCAATCTCACAAAGATGTGCTATGACAAGCTGCAGTCCTTGTCGATGCGGTATTACTCCGATAAGCAGACCGGCGAAATCATGTCTCGCATGATCAACGATACCCGCCAGCTGGAGGTGCTGATTGCGCATTCTCTCCCGGATATGGCGATGAATGTCATTGTAATTCTCGGCGTCGCCGTGATGATTTTCCGCATCAATCCGGCTCTCGCCGCGGCAACATTGATTCCTGTGCCGTTCATCTTCCTTCTTTCGCGGATTTTTATTACCAAAGTTGCGCCGCTGTTCAAGATCAATCAGGAAGTTCTCGCCGAACTGAACGCACATACGCAGGATAACCTCTCCGGTATGAAGGAAATTCAGGCGTTCGGCAAAGAGGGAGCGGAATCGCTCTCGATGATGGAATACTGCAAAAAGTACATCTATGTCAACGTCCGTGCGAATTTCTATAACGCCATGTACCACCCGTCCGTGGAATTCATGACTTCTATCGGTACGGTGATCGTCATGGGTGTCGGCGGCGTGCTTGCTATGCGCGGAACGATGTCTACAGCGGATATCGTCGGATTCTTCATGTACCTCTCCCTGTTCTATACACCGCTGTCCGCACTCGCACGTCTGGCGGAAGACATTCAGGTTGCCGGGGCGTGTTCAACCCGCGTACTGGAACTGCTTGATACACAGAGCGAAATCAAGGAAGCCGATGACGCGGAAGATCTTCCCGTCGGAAAAGGCGAAATTGCTTTTGAAAACGTCACTTTCGGCTATGGTGATGATACCTGTGTGCTGGACAACATTTCGTTTGAAGCAAAGCCTGGTGAAATGATCGCGCTTGTGGGTGCAACCGGTGTGGGGAAGACGACGATCGTTTCTCTGCTCGAACGGTTTTACGATCCGCAGAAGGGGAAAATCCTTCTCGACGGACACGACACAAAGAAGGCGACGCTCAAATCCCTGCGTGAGAATATTTCCATCGTTCTGCAGGATGTTTTCCTGTTCAACGGAACGGTCTATGACAACATCGCCTACGGTGTGGATAATCCGCGCGAAGAGGATGTTTACGAAGCGGCGAAGATTGCCTGCGCGGACGAGTTCATCCGTGCCATGCCCGACGGATACCGGACAAAAATCGGAGAACGCGGCGTCCGTCTTTCCGGGGGACAGAAACAGCGTCTGGCGATTGCGCGTGCGGTTCTGCGGAAAACGCCCGTGCTTGTTCTCGACGAAGCGACTTCCGCGGTTGACAACGAAACCGAAGCGCAGATCCAGCAGGCGATTGAAAATCTCACCGGAAAGCATACGCTGATTGCCATTGCGCACCGACTGTCCACCGTCCGGAAAGCGGACAAGATCATCGTTCTCAAAGACGGCAGAATCGCCGAACAGGGAACGCATGAGGAACTGGCTGCCCGCGGCGGTATTTATGCGGGGATGTGCGGCATCCACGACACGGACGCTCTGATCAAAATCGAAAACTGAATAAATACAAAAATGCCCGGTCTGCGGAAATTTTCCACAGGATCGGGCATTATTCTGCCATCGTTTATTCAGTTTAAAACCTGACTGCGTGCGAGTTCTCTTGCTCTCTTTTCGATGGCGGCAGCTTCTTCTCGGTCTTTGACACCGCCGATGATTAGCTGAAGTCCGATCGGGGAGAGATTCTGCATGAGAAATTCGATTTCATCCTTATGCGGCAGAAGCACAAGCCCTTTTCCTGCTTTCTGAATCTTTCGCAGCGCTTCAATGCTTGCGGAGGTCTTCGGCTGACCTGCAACGCGAGTCCACTGGATGTTGTCGATGCCCTTGACGGAGAGGATCATATCGAGATGACGGAGCTGTTCCACACCGTCGAGATGGTAGGTGGTGTGCTCAAAAGCAGAGGAAGTTTCTTCCAGTTCCGGCAGGACGAATTCTTCAAACATGGCAGGAGAAATCATGACGCTGTAGTCGCACTGAATCTGCAGATGCCGCGCGGGCGACCAAAGCTGCATCCAGGAATGCGACGAACCGCCGGCGTTGTTGTCTTTGACTGCTTCAAAGTATGCCTTCTGCGTTTCTTTCCATACGGCAGTGATTTTATCTATTGCCGCGTGAACGAATTCTTTTTCTTCGATCATGTCGAACAGGAGATTTTCACTTCCGCGCAGATGAGCCAGAGCGTCAACAATGCCGCAGTTGTCGTTCATGCCGACAAGATACCGCTTTCCGACAAGACGAACCAGCTCGCTGACAGTATCCATCTGGCGGCGGAATGCAGATTCGTCATACTTCAGGAGAGAAACGTCGGGCTCGCGGATGACGGGATCAAACCAGATTGTACCGGGGACATAGTTTGGAATACTGCCGAAAAACTGACAATGACCTGCCGTTCCGAAATTGAGTATCTGTGAGGGAACGGATTCATACAGGAATTCCGTGTGTTCACAGGCGTTCACCATGGATGTATACAAATACTGGGGATTATTGTACCGTTCTTCAATGGTGTATTCCCGTTCAAAAGGAATTGTATTACCATTGGATTTGCCCAAACGGATCGACAGACAGCAGCGATCGGTGTTTTCCTTATCCCAATATGCGGCAAAACGATTTTTGGTTTCTTCCCAGTTCTCTTTATAGTATGTCAGCATTTGTTCTCCTCCGTGTCCTTTACTGCGGGCGTTTGAAAGATTATACAATTTTTCACTTTCTTACATTTTTCATTATAGCATATCATCGAATGGATTACAAGTGAGAAGAACAAAAAACGGAACAGGAAGCCAAGATATAATTGTCAGATTTTTTCCGTATAATAAATAACCCTTCCGTATGCACGCTGCAGCTGTGCAAAGACAGAAGGGTTTTGTCTGTGTCGGTCGGATTGGCAAGTCTGCGGCAGATTACCTGCCGATCCAGCTGAGCAGGGTTTCGGCATCGCGGAAAAACTGATCCATGCTGTCATCCCTGACAAATTCCATCAGCAGGTGATGATCGCGTCCGCTTCCGGCGAGAATGTCCAGATACTCCCGCCATTTTTTCTCACCGTCAGCGAGAGGGTAGCGCGTTTTTGCGTCCCAGGTGAAAACGTGCACGTTCGAGACATACGGCAGAACGGCACGGACAGCGGCAAGATTGTATGCGTCGTCCATGAACTGATTCGGCTGCCAGTAGAGCCGGAGATTTTCTTCTTCCGTTTCTTCCATCAGCCGGACAGCGCTTTCGTAGTGATCGGTCAGCGTCCCCTGATGAAACTCGGGGCTGACCGTGATTCCGTGCACAGCGGCAGAACGGCAGATTTTTTTCAGGTTCCGTACGGTTTCAGCCCGGTCGGTGCTGTCGGCTGCGGCTGATCCCTTCGTACCCGCCCAGACGCGGATGTGCTTCGTACCGAGATGAACAGCCGTATCCACCACGGATGACGCAAATGCATCGTCAGCGGTACAGCGGTAATAGGAGCCGTAGGAAGCCGTGCGGCAGCCGAATTCCCCGCATACCGCAAGAGCATCGGTGACAGCTTCTCCATCCATGGGCACAACGTGGACATCGCCGCCCCATTCGATGGCAGAGAGTCCCGCTTTCTGCATGGCTTCGGCGATTTCACGGCGGGTATGCTTGCGGAAAGTGACTGATACAAGACCCGGAATAAACATTTTTTACCTCCTTGCGGTCTGTCAGAATCTCTCGAACAGACCGATTTTTTTCATTTCTTCTTCCAGTGCGTGCCGTTTGTCCTCTCCCATCGGACAGAGCGGAAGACGCATGGTTTCGCGGCACAGCCCGAGCAGGGAGCAGGCGCACTTGAGCGGAATCGGGTTGACATCGGAAAAGAGCGCGCGGATCAGTCCGGTGAGACTGTGCTGGACGGCGCGGGATGTGTCGATGTGATTGCTGAAAAAATGGGCGCAGATTGCGTGCATTTCGCGTGGAACAATGTTCGCTGCCGCAGAAATCACGCCTTTTCCCCCGACGGACAGAATCGGCAGCGTCAGTTCGTCATTGCCGCTGTAGACATAGAGTGCATCTCCGAATGACGCGCAGAGATCCGCTGCGGATGCCAGACTGCCCGATGCTTCTTTCACAGCTGCAATATTCTCAACTTCTGCAAGCTGTGCATAAACCTGCATCGGGATCGACATACCCGTGCGTCCCGGAACATTGTAGAGAATAATCGGGCAGGAAGACGCTTCGGCAATCGCAGTGAAGTGGCGTTTCAGCCCCTCCGGAGAGGCTTTGTTGTAATACGGCGTGACGACAAGCAGGGCGTCCGCACCGAGCCGGCAGACTTCGCGGGACAGCTCAACGGAGTAAGCGGTGTTGTTGGATCCCGTTCCGACAATGACGGGAAGTCGTCCGCGGACTGTACGGACAGTGAAAGCAGTGACAGCAAGCCGCTCTTCATGGGTCAGCGTGGAGGCTTCTCCCGTTGTCCCGAGAACAACAAGCGCGTCAATGCCTTCGCAGATCTGCAGTTCGATCAGACGTTCCAGCGCGGGATAATCCACGGCTCCGTCACAGGTGAACGGGGTGATCAGAGCGGCGGCGGCTCCCGTAAACGGCAGTATTTTTTGTCCCATAGCATTCCTCGTAAAAAAGTTCGCCGATACCCAAGAAACAGATTGAAATATTCTTCTTTATGTATTATAATAGAAGTGTATAACGGGTCGGCGTATTACAGGATATGCGGAAACGAAACGGTTGTTTCCGGTTTCATGATAACACATACGCTTTCTTTTGTCAAGCCGTCCCGCAGAATGGAGTATAGAATGATAAAAAACAATCTGCCGGAGACGAACCTGCGTCTTTCGGATTTTTATTATGATCTGCCCGAAGATCGGATTGCCCAGACCCCTGCCGAACCGCGCGATTCTTCGAGGCTGATGGTTTTAAACCGTACAGCAAAAACAATTGAGCACAAAGTTTTTTCCGACATTCTTGACTATATCAGACCGGAGGATGTTCTTGTCGTCAACGATACCCGTGTAATTCCCGCCCGGATCATCGGTACACGCAAATACCGCTGGGATGAACAGTTCGGTCAGCTTGTGGAAACGGGATCGACCGCACCTGTGGAGCTTCTTCTCCTGAAACAGCGTGAAAATGATGTGTGGGAAACGCTCGCCGGTCCCGGAAAACGCGCAAAACCCGGGGATATCATCGAATTCGGCAGCGGTATTCTCGAAGCACACGTGCAGGATGTGATCGAAGGCGGATGCCGTGTGGTCAAACTGATTGTGAAGCGGGAAGCCGACAGCGTATTTGCCGCACTCGATCTGCTCGGGACGATGCCTCTGCCGCCGTATATCACACACAAGCTCGAAAATCCCGAGCGGTATCAGACGGTCTATTCCCGCACACTCGGTTCCGCAGCCGCACCGACTGCCGGTCTGCATTTCACGCCCGAACTACTCCAGAAAATCGAGGAGAAGGGCTGTGCGGTTGCGCCGGTTCTTCTGCACGTCGGACTTGGGACATTCAGACCGGTGAAGGAAGATAAAATCGCCGATCACGAAATGCACGCGGAATACATCCGTGTCACCGAAGAATCCGCGAAACTGATCAATGAACGCAGAGCGGCGGGCGGACGTGTGATTGCCGTAGGAACGACGTCGTGCCGTGTCCTCGAATCCGCATCGGACGAAAACGGTATTCTGCATCCGGCGGACACCGACACGGGTATTTTCATCTACCCGGGCTACCATTTCAAAATGGTGGACGCGCTGATCACGAATTTCCATCTGCCGGAAAGCACGCTGCTCATGCTTGTTTCGGCACTCTCGAGCCGTGAGCTGATTATGAAAGCATACGAAACAGCCGTGCGGGAAAAGTATCGCTTCTTCTCTTTCGGGGATGCGATGTTTATTGAGTAAACTCAAATGAAAAGGGAGACGGAAAATGAAAAATACCATTCATATGCTGCAGTCCGTAAAGGATACCATCTGCAACAGCTTTATCATTACGACGGAAGACGGTAAACTCATTGTCATTGACGGCGGTCACTATTTTGAAACAGCGTATTTTCTTTCCTATTTGAAGCAGACAGCGGGAACGGATAAGCCGCATATCGACGCATGGTTTCTTTCGCATCCGCACGATGATCATATCGAGGTATTTTATGACGTGATCGAGAACCATGCCGATGAAGTCACGGTAGACCGCGTGTATCTCAATTTCCCATCCCGCGAATTTTTTGTCGGGAACGACCATTATGCCGTAAAAATCGTCGAAGATTTCAACAGACTTCTCCCCCGTTTTGCCGCACAGATGCGTATTCTGTCCGGCGGAGATTCGTTTGATATCGGCGCTGCGCATATCAAAGTCCTTTATTCGCACGATTTTGAGCTTCCCGGCTGCAACAATTCCTCCCTCGTTTTCCGGATGGAACTCGGCTCAAAAAGTATTCTCTTTACCGGTGACTGCGGTGTGGAAGCAGGAAAGAAGGTCGTTCGGCTGTGGAAGGATTCCGGACTGCTCTCGTGCGATATCTGCCAGATGGCGCACCACGGTCAGGATGGCTGTGACAGGGATTTCTACGAAGCGGTTTCGCCTTCGGTATGTCTCTGGTGCACACCCACATGGCTCTGGAACAACGATGCTGGCAAGGGATATGATACTGCCGGATGGAAAACCATCATCGTCCGGGGATGGATGGAAGAACTGGGCGTGAAGGAACATTATGTCATGAAGGACGGTACGCAGGTCATTGAACTGTAAACTGATACAGAAAGCAGCGAAAATAAAACTATGACTGAAAAAATCAAAACCATATCCATCCTCGGACCGACAGCATCGGGAAAGACGGGACTGGCTATCGCACTGGCAAAAAAGGTCGGCGGAGAGGTTGTCTCGTGCGATTCGATGCAGCTTTACCGGGGGATGGACATCGGCACAGCCACACCCGATTTGGCTGAACGGGACGGTGTCATACATCATATGTTTGACATTGTCGATCCCGAAGAAGAATTCTCCGCGGCGGATTATGCACGGATCGCATCGGAAGTGATCGCGGATATTGCTTCGCGCGGGAAAATTCCGATTCTATGCGGCGGTACGGGGATGTATCACGATTCCCTTATGCGCATTTCCTCCTATGCCGAAGGAGAGCGGGACGACAGCCTGCGGGAAAAGCTGTATGCCTACGCAGCCGAACACGGCAACGAAGCGCTTCATGCGAGACTGGCATCTTTCGACCCGGAAGCTGCGGAGGGGATTCACCCGAACAATGTCAAGCGCGTTGTGCGGGCAATCGAGGTGTACGAAACCACGGGGAAAACCAAAACAGAAACGGACCGGGAACAGATTGCGGGAGAAATCCCGTATGACGACACCATGTTTGTTCTTACTTACACGGACCGGCAGAGGCTGTATGCGCGCTGTGATCTGCGGGTTGACCTTATGATGAAGGAAGGTCTGCCCGAAGAAGCGTACCGTCTGCTCTGTACCGGACAGAAAATATCGCAGACAGCGGCACAGGCAATCGGATACAAGGAATTTCTGCCGTACTTTGCAAGCAGTCAGACGCTTGAGGAGACCGCAGCGGCTATCAAGCTGGCAACACGGCATTACGCCAAGCGGCAGATGATCTGGTTCCGGCGCTATCCCGATGCTGTTCTGCTGATTCCTGATGAACACGGTGACATTCTGAAAACAGCGGATGAACTGGCGGATGAAGTTATTGCCGGAATGAAATGAAAGAAAGCGGGATGATGCTTTTGCACAGTCCCGCCGCTTTCTTTTTGGACAAAACTCCAAACCGTTCCGGAACAGGAAAAATGCGGTTGACAGATGCGCACAAGATGTGCTATAATTCGTATTGCTTCGGCACAAGATATAGTGAATGCAGAAAGGAAATTACCAGTATGAAGATAGAAAAAATCACACTGAATGTCGGGGCTGAAAAGCCTTTCGGCGCTTTGCACGGCTCCGATCATCACCTCTGCCTCTGCGACGGACGGGACGATGAAAGAAAACAGGAACTCGCTTTGAACCGTTCCAACGCTTTCACAGGCGGACATCCGGAAAAACTGACCGAAGAAGCGGAAGCCTATTTTGCCTATGCAGCTGAACATGGGCTGACCGCGCTTTATACCGGTGACTTTCTCGACTTCACATCGGAAGCGAATTTCGATTATGCCAGGGCACTCTTTTCGGGCGCGGATGCCTTTGTGTGCGCCGGCAACCATGAGTACAGCCTCTATGTCGGAGAAGCATGGGAGGATGAGGCATATAAGGCACCGCATTTCGGCAAAGTTCTCGCATCTTTCCCGAACAACAATATCTGGTACGGGGAACGGATCATCAACGGCGTACGCTTTGTCGCTGTTGACAACGGATATTACTACATCCTGCCCGAACAGTTTGAAAAGTTCCGCGAAGCCTGCTCCGACGCAATGCCGGTCGTTCTCCTTGTACATAATCCCCTTTATTCCGCAGACATCCTTGCACAGATGGATGCAAACGGCAGAAAACCATCCTCGCCTCCGTACCTCTGCGGCTGTCCGGAAGAATATCTGCGCAGTCTGAACGATCACCGTTTCCGCCAGCAGCGTCCTGACCAAACGACCACTGATTTTCTTGCGTTCTGCAATGAAACGCCGAATCTGAAAGCGGTGCTCGCCGGACACCTGCACGCGAAGTATGTGACCAGACTCGACAGCGGCATTCCGCAGATTGTCGCCGGCGGCGGGTATCGCGGTGATGTGATCGAATATGAATTTGTCTGAAAGATTTTTCTCCTCTGAAAATACGTTTTTGCTGTTGACAGAATCTTCCCGATATGGTATAATGAATCGCACAACAAGATATGGTGTGTGAAATTATAAACGACACAATATATAGTACATACTTTCAGGAGGAATTGCATGAAGATCATCAAGCGCAACGGTTCGGAAACCGTTTTCGATATAAGCAAGATTGTCAATGCCATCACCAAGGCGAATGAAAATGTAGAAGAAGAGGCGCGGCTGACGGTTCTGCAGATTCAGCGGATTGCGGAATCGGTGGTTCTGTCGTGCGAACAGCTCGGACGTTCTCCGTCCGTGGAGGAAGTACAGGATCTCGTCGAAAAGCAGATTATGGCGCACGGCGCGTTTGAAGTCGCCAAGGCTTATATCACCTACCGCTATACCCGTACCCTTGTCCGCCAGTCGAACACAACGGATGACAAAATCCTGACGCTGATCGAGTGCAACAACGAAGAAGCGAAGCAGGAGAATTCCAACAAGAATCCCGTCATCAATTCTACCCAGCGCGACTATATGGCAGGGGAAGTGTCCCGCGATATCACCAACCGCATTCTTCTTCCGAAGGAGATTGTAGAAGCGCATAACGAAGGGCTCATTCACTTCCACGACAGCGACTACTTTGCACAGCATATGCATAACTGCGACCTTGTCAATCTGGAGGATATGCTCCAGAACGGCACTGTCATTACCGGAACGATGATCGAGCGTCCGCACAGCTTCTCCACAGCCTGCAACATCGCCACACAGATCATCGCACAGGTTGCTTCCAATCAGTACGGCGGACAGTCGATCTCCCTCACGCATCTTGCACCGTTCGTACAGGTCAGCCGCGAAAAGATCCAGCGCGATGTCGAAGAAGAAAACCGCATCATCGGACGGAATCTGAGCGAGGAAGAAAAGCGCAATCTGGTCGAACGCCGGCTGCGCGAAGAAATCCGCAAGGGTGTGCAGACCATCCAGTATCAGGTTGTTACCCTCTTGACGACCAACGGTCAGGCGCCGTTTGTAACCGTGTTCATGTACCTCGGCGAAGCAAAGAACGAGCAGGAAAAGAACGACCTTGCGATTATCATCGAAGAAGTGCTCCTGCAGCGGTATCAGGGCGTCAAGAACGAAAAAGGTGTGTGGGTAACGCCCGCATTCCCGAAGCTGATCTACGTTCTTGAAGAAGATAATATCACCGAGGATTCCAAATACTGGGAGCTCACCAAACTGGCAGCCAAGTGTACAGCCAAGCGTATGGTTCCCGACTACATTTCCGAAAAGAAAATGCTGGAGCTCAAGGTGGACAAAAACGGGGAAGGGCACTGCTATACCTGTATGGGCTGCCGCAGCTTCCTGACTCCCTATGTCGATCCCGAAACCAACCAGCCGAAGTATTACGGCCGCTTCAATCAGGGTGTTGTCACCATCAACCTGCCCGATGTGGCACTGTCCTCCGGCGGAAATATGGAACAATTCTGGACGATTTTCGACGAACGTCTGGAACTCTGCCACCGTGCACTGATGTGCCGTCATAACAGACTCAAGGGAACGCTTTCCGACGCGGCTCCGATTCTGTGGCAGTACGGCGCGTGTGCGAGACTTGAAAAGGGCGAACCGATCGACAAGCTGCTCTACGGCGGATACTCGACCATCTCTCTCGGCTACGCCGGATTGTACGAATGTGTCAAGTACATGACCGGCAGAAGCCATACCGATCCCGAGGCAACACCGTTTGCGCTGGAAGTCATGGATAAGATGAACGCATCCTGCCGCAAGTGGAAAGCGGAACACAATATCGACTTCTCCCTCTACGGCACACCGCTGGAATCGACGACCTACAAGTTTGCAAAATGCCTCCAGAAGCGTTTCGGCGTTGTACCGGGCGTAACCGACAAGAGCTATATCACCAACAGCTACCACGTTCATGTCACCGAGGAAATCGACGCATTTTCCAAGCTGGCGTTTGAAGCGCAGTTCCAGCATCTTTCACCCGGCGGTGCGATTTCGTATGTGGAAGTACCGAATATGCAGCAAAATATCGATGCAGTGCTTGAGGTGATGAAGTTCATCTATGATAATATCATCTATGCTGAGCTGAATACCAAGAGTGACTACT
>JAFQLN010000218.1 GCA_017414585.1 Clostridia bacterium
ATGTGATGCAATCACAATAAATTAAAGCTGAGACACAAACAAAAAATCAAAACAAAACTTAACCAACTGCAATCCCTTACAGCATAAACTGCCCCTGCTGCCGGTTAGGCAGAATCGAACCAAAACACCCGTCAAGCAAGCTGAAGCATAAATCCCAGCCAACCCAAGCCGGGTGATTCACAAGGGGGGCCGGCCTGCCCCGCTTGTGCGCCGTCCGCGCAGGACCCCAAAAACTAAGGATTTAATTAAAACTCCCCCGCTGTAAGCGAAATACCTCAAAAAGGAGACCCATACAATGAAACCAAAAACCAAGTACTACCTCGTCGGCAACGCCCACCTCGACCCCGTGTGGCAGTGGAGATGGCAGGAAGGCAGCATGGAAGCAAAAGCAACCATCCGCTCCGCCCTCGACAGAATGAACGAATTCCCCGAATTCCGCTTCGTCTGCTCATCCGCCTCCGTCTACCAGTGGGTGGAAGAATTTGACCCCGATATGTTCGAAGAAATAAAACAGCGCGTAGCTGAAGGCAGATTCATCATCATCGGCGGCTGGCACGTTCAGCCCGACTGCAACCTCCCCTCCGGCGAAGCATTTGCACGCCAGTCACTCTATTCCCAGAGATACTTCAAGGAAACTCTCGGGGCAGCAGCGAAAGTCGGCTATAACGTCGACAGTTTCGGCCATAACTATATGCTCCCCCAGATCCTCAAAAAAAGCGGCATGGACGCGTATATCATGATGCGGCCCGACAGAAACGAAAAAAACCTCGACAGCGACCTCTTCGAATGGGTCTCCCCCGATGGCTCTTCCGTTACCACTTACCGTATCGCGAACTACGCAGGCAACTCCGCTGACATGGCTGAACTTGAAAGACGCCTCGCTCATGTGGACAATGCAACCTGTACCGATATTGATACCGCACCCTTCTTCTACGGTGTCGGAAACCACGGCGGCGGTCCCACAATCCGCAACCTTGAACTCCTCCGCGAGTACCGTGCTGCTCATCCCGAAAAAGAATTCGTCTACTCCGACGTTCACGACTTCTTCGAGTACGTCCGCACCTCATATCCTATCCCCGAGTTCCGCGATGACCTCCAGCACCACGCCGCAGGATGCTATGCAACCGTCCACCGTATCAAGAACGGCATCAGACGTGCGGAAACCGAACTCTCCGCCGCCGAAAATTTCAATATGATCTCCATGCTCCTCTGCGGCAAAAAGGCTAAAACAAGCGTGTTCGCCGAGGCTTGGAAGAACGTCTGCTTCTGCCACTTCCATGACTCCATGGACGGCTGCTCCATCAAGGAAGTTTACGATGACACCGACATGATGCTCGGCTCTTCCCGCCACACCGCCGCAGTTGAGGAAAACAACGCCCTCCAGTCCATCTCCTGGAACATCGATACATCCGCACACTTCGGCACTCCCCATACAAGACAGGTACCGATCGTCATCTTCAATCCCAACAGCTTCGACGTTGAAGAACTCATCCAGCCCAACAAGCGCTTCCATCTCGTCAAAGACTGCGCCGGAAATCCCATTCCCTCTCAGCAGGTTCATTCCACAACACTCGAGTGCTACTGGAGAACAGACGTGCTGTTCAAAGCAAACGTCCCTGCCATGGGATACGCAGTGTACTACGGTATTTGCGACGAACCCGAAGTGCCCGAAGTATTCGACACAAAGGTTTCCGCGACTCCGTGGACAGGCCACCGCACAGCAAACGAGCATGGCGGAACCGTCCTTGAAAATGAATTCTGGCGGATTCAGTTTGAAGATTACAGCGGATACATCACTTCCTTCGTAAACAAAGCGACAGGTGAGGAGATCATCAGCGGAAGAAGCGCCGTTCCTACCGTTATCGATGAATACTATCACGATACATGGAGCCACGCAAAGAACTTCTTCACGGACGAGATGGCACGCTTCTCCGACGCAAAGGTTACAGTCGTCGAAAACGGCCCCGTCCGCGCTGCGGTCAAGGTAGTCAGCCGCTACAATGACTCCACGCTTACACAGTATTTCTCCCTCGCAGAAGGCAGCGACAAACTCACCGTCCGCGCATGGGTTGACTGGCACGAAAAATACAAGATGCTCAAGATCAAGTGGAATATGAAGGTCGACAACCCCAAAGCGTACTACGAAATCCCCTTCGGCATCATCGAGCGTCCCGCTGACGGCGAGGAAGAACCCGGTCTCATGTGGACGGCGGTCAAGGGAGACAACGCTGGTTATGCGCTCCTCAATAACTGCACATACAGCTCCTCCGTCAACGGCGGTACGATTTACCAGACGATTCTCCGCGGCTGCGTATACGGCGACCACGGCGGACCGAGAACAGAAGAGAGCGAATTTGCCGATCAGGGCAGAATCGACTTCAACTACACGCTCATGCCGGTTGGTGACAGCTGGGCTGAAGTTACAAAGGCTGCGCGACAGATCAACAAGCCCGTTACAAACATCATCGAGACATGGCACGGCGGCAAGCTCTCCGACAAGCCGTACAGCGCGCTGAATATTGACAGCGATCATGTAATCATGTCGGCAATCAAGAGAAGCGAAGACGGACGCGGACTTGTTGTAAGATTGAGCGAATGCGACGGACGCGATGCCGAGATCAACGTAACCGGTGATCTTCTTCCCGTACCGATCAAGGATACGCTCACGGCGTGGTCGACGGATACATACTACCTCGAAGACGGCACATCCGAATGGAAGAAAGTTCTTCTGACGGAGTATGATCTTTAATATCTCAGGTGATACTTTAATACGCATATAAACAGCACAGCCGCGCTCAGGG
>JAFQLN010000219.1 GCA_017414585.1 Clostridia bacterium
ATTACGTTTCGGATTACATATCAAAGTGCGTTTATTATCTTGACACTACCGATGCCGACAACGTTGGCGGTGTGATCGAGACAAAGGCCCGCTCAAAAATGGGCGGAAGAATAGCGCTTATGCTTTCAAGCAAATTCGGAGTAGGAAACTCGAATTTCAGAACGAACGGCGAGTCGGGATAGGGGTAAAACTGCATGAAATCTTCATCTGTTTTGGTGCAGTGCGCCCATGCTTCCAGAAAAATCAGCGTAAAGCTCCACGCCGCCTTGCCGTCAAGCCGGATGGAAGCGTCCTTCCAATGTCCGTGCTTGTCGATGGCGTTGATGTACTCATCCGCAAGATTGATGCCTCCGGTAAACGCCACCTTTCCGTCGATGGAAACGATCTTCCGGTGGTCGCGGTTGTTCTGCTCTCCGGCAAGGAACGGTCGGAACGGATTGAAGACCGCACATTCGATCCCGAATCTGCGTAGCTGCTTCGGATAGTCCTTCGGTAAAAGAAAGAAGCAGCCCATATCATCATAAATCAGACGGACGAGGACGCCTTCTGCCGCTTTCCGCTTCAGAATTTCCAGAATGCTGTCCCACATCACACCTTCCTGTACGATGAAGTATTCGAGAAAGATGTACTTTTCCGCTTTCTCCAGTTCTGTGAGCAGAGCTTCCCATTTCCGCTCGCCGGGGGAAAGGTATTTCGTTGTCGTCCCTGTATACACCGGAAATCCGGCGAAGTTCTGCAGGTAACTAATCTGCGGCATTTCGTCAGGAATCGCCTCTTTCGCTTGGGCATAACCGTCTCCCGGCAGGATAAACAGCGGTGCCGCCTTTTTCTCCGCTTTTTCGATGGATGCGGAGAACCGTCTTGTGGAGGTCTGGAAATTGAAAATCAGATACAGAAGTCCTCCAAACAGCGGGAAAATCAGAATCAGCATGATCCATGTCAGCTTGAACGCGCCTTAGTCCTTTTTTGAGATAATGTACAGTGCAACACCGATACTGACAGCGGTAAGAACCCAGTTGATCACCCGGTAGGTCTGACTGCTGATCTGAATCAGTCCGATCAGAAAAATGAGCTGACCGAGCAGCAGAAGAATCACAAGAATCCTTCGCTCCAGTAATCTGCGGAACCAGCGTTTTTTCATGATAATCACTTCCTGCTTTGTTTTTTATAGACGAAATATCCCACTGCGGACAGAACGGACAGCAGAACATTCAGACCGAGCGAAATCCAGAACATAGGAGATGTCGGCTCGGTGATGTTCATTCCGAGCAGCGTTGCACAGATCACACCCGGCATGGTACCGAGCAAACTGGCAAGGAGATACGGGACAAACCGCGCCCCCGATGCGCCGAACCAGATGCTGACGATATCTCCCGGCAGACAGCTGATGATACGGAGAAAGAACGCAAGAAATACCTCGTTTTTCTGTCCCCGCCCGACTATGTCCGAAAAACGGGGATACTTCCGCATGGCACCTTCCACGGCTTCCGTTCCCGAAAGACAGCCCACCAGATACGGCAGAATCAGACACACGGTAACGCCAACGGTATTCACAAGTATCGCAGTCCACGGTGAAAACAGGTATCCGCCTGCAACTTCCAGAACAATCAGAGGAAAGAAAACCGACAGACTTTTCAAACCATACATAGCGATCAGGACGAGCGCCGCAAGAAACGGATTTTCAGGAGTATAGTGTAATAGCATTTCCGGAGTAACATCCCGCCCGAAAACGAGAAACAGGATGACAAACAGGGTGCAGATGACAAGCGGCAGGTATTTGAAAATCGTCTTCGGTGAAAATTTCATGTGCTTTCCTTTCAAGACAGGCGTCCGCCCGATTTCCTTTCAGAACCGGAGGACGCCTTTTCGTATGGGGCTTAATGCTTATGTGCCTTGATGAATCCGAACAGCTTGGCAAGCTCCATGACAACCAGCGGGACGAAAATCAGACCGAGTGCGATCAGATAAAGGTTCCACGGCAGGAGGGTCAGACCGAAGATGGTGCGGAGAGGTGTGAACAGGACAAGTGCCACAAGGACCGTCGATACAAGCGCGGCGAGGTTCAGTGTTTTATTGCCGAATGGGCCGATTCTGAACAAAGAATGCTCGGAGCGCATATTGTACGCCTGTACGATCTGACAGAGCGCGAGCACCATAAACGCCATGGTCTGTCCGCCTTCCAGTGTGCCGGTGGTCTTTTCACCAAGCCAGAATCCGACGAGGGTCAGAAGCGCAAACATACATCCCTGCAGAACCACGCGGATACCGAGCCCATGTGCGAAGATGCCTTCATCCTTCGGTTTTGGCTTGTGTTCCATAACGTCCGATTCTACCGCTTCCATACCGAGAGCAATCGCCGGGAGAGAGTCGGTGACAAGGTTGATCCACAGCAGCTGCATGGAGAGAAGCGGCGTTTTGTGCCAGAGCGGCATTGCGCAGAATACGGTAATCACTTCGCCGATATTGGTGCCC
>JAFQLN010000220.1 GCA_017414585.1 Clostridia bacterium
CAATGGCGTAAAAATGCCCATTCTCGGCTACGGTGTGTATCAGGTACGAAAGGACGAATGCGAACGGTGTGTGCTTGACGCTCTGAAGGTCGGCTATCGCTCCATCGACACGGCACAGAGCTATTTCAACGAGGAAGAAGTCGGAAGTGCGCTTGTAAAGAGCGGCATCCCGCGCGAGGAAATCTTCCTCACCACCAAGGTCTGGATCGAGCATTACGGCTACGAGGAATGCAAAAAGTCCGTGCTGGAATCCATGCTCAAGCTGCAGACGAACTATCTCGACCTCTGCCTGCTCCATCAGCCCTTCAGCGATGTTTACGGTGCCTATCGCGCGCTGGAGGATCTGTATGCGGAAGGCGTGATCCGTGCTATCGGCATCTCCAACTTCTACACCGACCGCATGATCGACATTGCCAACTTCGCCCGCATCAAGCCGATGGTCAACCAGATCGAGGTGCATCCGCATCATCAGCAGACTGAAAATCTCACCTGGCACGAAAAGTACGGCGTGCAGGTGGAAGCATGGGCACCGTTCGGTGAAGGACGCGGCGGTATGTTTGAGCTGTCCGAGCTGAAGAAAATCGGTGCAAAGTACGGCAAAACGCCTGCGCAGGTCATGCTCCGCTGGCACATTCAGCGCGGCGTTGTGGTGATTCCCAAGTCCACGCATATTGAGCGCATGGAAGAAAACTTCAACATCTTCGATTTTGCGCTGACAGAAGAAGATATGGCAATCATCGCGGGGCTTGACAAAAAGCAGTCCTCTTTCTTCTCCCACACCGATCCGGGCATGGTGGAATGGTTCTGCAGGATGGTGGAAGAACGTAAAAAGCAGCATGACAGCTCTAAAGAAAAGAAGAATTGGTAAAAAGTTATACTGAACGGATAAGGAGAATTTCATCATGAAAGTTATGCTTGTAAACGGAAGTCCTCATAAGGAAGGCAACACCAATGCGGCACTCAAGGAAATCGCGGCAACTCTCGAAAAAGAAGGAATCGAATCGGAAATCTTCTGGGGGGGCAATGCTCCCATTTCTGGCTGTCAGGCCTGCTTCGGATGCGGAAGAGCGCACAAATGTGTCATCGACGACTGTGTGAATGAATTCCTCGACAAAGCCGCCGATGCGGACGGATTCATTTTCGGATCCCCCGTTCACTGGGGCGGTGCATCCGGTGCGCTGATCTCCTTCATGGACCGTATTTTCTACGCCGATCTCGTCGGAAACGGCAATCGCTTTTATCTCAAACCGGCAGCAGCAGTCTCCACCGCAAGACGTGCCGGAACCACTGCCACATGGGATCAGCTCAACAAATATTTCGGTCTGATGCAGATGCCCATCGTGACCTCACAGTATTGGAACCTCGTTCACGGCGGCTTCGGCGGTCATGTGGAAGGCGACGCGGAAGGACTGCAGACCATGCGGACACTGGCGCGGAACATGGCATTCATGCTGAAATGCAAAAAGGTTGCTCTGGAAAACGGCGTACCCATGCCCGAACGGGAACAAGGCATTTTCACAAATTTCATCCGGTAAAGAGAGGAATCTGCAATGAGTAAAAACGTATTGATTTTATCCGGCAGTCCCAGAAAGAACGGCAACTCCGATATCCTCTGCGATGAGTTTGCAAGAGGGGCGGCGGAAGCAGGAAATAATGTCGAAAAAATCCGCGTTGCCGAAAAGAACATCGGCTTCTGCCGTGCCTGTTATGCCTGCCGCGGTACCGGTGTATGTGCCATCAAGGATGATATGGCAGAGGTTCTGCAGAAGAGGATTGAGGCGGATGTACTTGTTCTGGCAAGTCCCGTGTATTTCTACTCCATTGATGCACAGCTGAAAGCACTCATTGACAGAACTGTGGCACGCTGGCTTGATGTGAAGAATAAGGAATTCTATTACATCGTCACCGCGGCAGACAGCGGAAAAGAAGCCGCTGAAACCACACTTGCCTGCTTCCGCGGATATGCAGACTGCGTGGACGGTGCCATCGAAAAAGGTGTAATTTACGGCATGGGCGTGTATGAAAAAGGCAAGGTGAACGATACAAAAGCAATGAAAGAAGCTTATGAGATGGGCAGGACGGTATGAAGCCGCTGCGCATCCTGAAAATCTCCGTTGACATCCTCATGTATGTGCTGTTTCTGCTGCTGATGGGACAGCACCTTGCGTCGGATGCACTGCACGAATGACTCGGCGTGGGGCTGTTTGTCTGCTTCATCGTGCACAATCTGCTGAACTTCAAGTGGTACAAGGTACTGTTCAAAGGCAGATATACTGTACAGCGGAGTCTGCAGACTGCGATCAATTTTCTTCTGCTGATCAGCTTTCTCGGCTGTATGCTGTCCGCGCTGATGATCTCCGGCGTGGTATTTCAGGATTTCCGCATCCCCGGGATGATGATGTTTGGTCGTAAGCTGCACATGGCAAGCTCCGCATGGTGCTTCGTGCTGATGAGCCTGCACCTCGGACTTCACATCCGCCCACCGAAACAAAAAGCGGCGAAAATCGCCTTTTATACCGGAATGAGTAATCTTTTTGAAATTCTGCAGCGGGAGTTCATCTACCTGTGGTACTATTTTGATCTCCAACTGCGGCAGATTTTTCCGTACTGGGTGCTCGGTATGGTGCTCGGATCGCTGATTTCGGTCTTTGCGAAGGAACGCATCCATAATCTGTTCGCCGGAATGAAGGACAAGCGGTGGGGACTGTTTGGCATTGTCCCTGCCTGTATCCTCGGCATTCTCTCCCCGCTGTGTATGTACGGAACGATTCCGCTTGCCGCATCGTTTTCCGAAAAAGGGATGCGGCAGGACTGGCTTGCCTCGTTTATGATGGCGTCCATCCTGCTCAATCCGCAGCTTATCATGTACAGTACCGCGCTTGGGACGGAACTTGTGCTGATCCGCGTGATCACCTGCTTTCTGTGCGGAATTGCCGCAGGACTTTGTGTTCACTTTTTCTATCGCGGACGTGACTTTTTCAATTTCAGCGGTTTTTCCGCACCGAAGAATAAGGATACCGATCCGAATCTGCTTTTGCGTTTTCTGAAAAACCTCTGGCGCAACATCAAGGCAACGGGACTGTACTTCCTGCTTGGTATTCTGCTGTCCGCGCTGTTTCAGCGGTACGTTCCCGCCGATGCCTTTGCCGGCCTGTTCGGTAAAAACGAAGGATTCGGTGTACTGATGGCGGCAACCATCGGTGTTCCGCTGTACGTCTGCGGCGGCGGTACGATTCCTCTGCTTCAGCAATGGCTCTGGGACGGGATGAGCGTCGGTGCGGCGACTTCCTTTATGATTACCGGTCCGTCCACCAAGATTACAAATTTAGGTGCGCTGAAAATTGTTCTCGGTGCAAAACGATTCTTCCTGTATCTTGCGTTTGTCATCGTATTCTCGCTGGTATGCGGATGGATCGTCAATATTTTCTGATAATAAGGAGCGTATACAGCCTATGATAAAACGTATTTTTGCACTTATGACTGCCTGTGTTCTGCTGTTTGCCTGTGCCGGATGTTCCGGTGACAGCGGAAGTACCGCCGAACATGAGCAGCAGGTCAATCCGACGGCGGAAGGGACCGCAGACGACCCGTCCGCTGAACCGGAAGAGGATATTTCCTATGGGAATGTACTGATCGTATATTTCTCCAACTCCGGCAATACCCATGCGCTTACCGAAATGATCACGGCGGAATTCGCGGCGGAAACGCTTCGCCTCATCCCTGCCGAACCTTACGAATGGGCAACCCTGTTCGACCGTGCGCAGGACGAGCTGAACGACGGCATCCGTCCGGAACTGACCGGTCTGCCCGAAGCGGATGTGATCGCACAGTATGACACCATTCTGCTCGGCTTCCCGATCTGGTGGTATGACCTGCCCATGCCCGTATGGACATTCCTTGAAGCCTACGATCTTTCGGGCAAGACAATCATCCCGTATTTCACGCACAACGGCAGTTCAAACGGTGCCGCAAGTCTCGATACCATTGAGACACTTTGTCCGGATTCCACGGTCATGAGTGACGATGCGCTGTCCCTGTGGGGAGACCGTGTTGCGGATTCCGCAGACGAAGTGAAGGAATGGCTGAACGGTCTGGGGCTGACAAAATGATGAAACGAATCGCTGCGGCTGTCGTATGTCTGATGATATGCGGCAGTCTGCTGTCTTCCTGCAGGAACGAAGATATGTCCGTCCGTACAATGACTTCCGGCACGGAAATTCCAGCGGCTGATCTCACGGATCCGGGTTCTCCCGTGATTCCGGAGGAACTGAAGGAAATTCCGGAGGAATATTACTCCGCCGCAGAGGACCAGGGAACGCTGACCGAGCTGTTCTATGACACATGGGAATCCACAACTTACGCCAAGAAAACCAAAAAGCTGACCAAGCGTGCCATCGTTTATCTGCCTTACGGTTACGACGAGAGCAAGGAATACAACACCTTCTACTATATGCACGGCGGCTGGGGCAACGAGATCACGCAGATGGGTACTCCCGAGCGTCCGTCGGGATTCAAAAACGTGATCGACCACGCCATTCAGAATGGCGAGATCGAGCCGATGATCGTGGTCTGTCCCACCTACAACAACGAAAATCCCGACGACAGCGCAAACTACACTCTTGCGTTCTATACGCTGACCGCCAATTATCACAATGAGCTTGTGAATGACCTCATCCCCGCCGTGGACAGCACCTATTCCACCATCCCCGACCGGGATCACAGAGCCTTCGGCGGCTTTTCCATGGGCTCGGTCACTACGTGGTACACCTTCGTCAACTGCCTTGACCAGTTTCGTTATTTTATCCCATCCAGCGGTGCGATGGATTACCAAGGCGACGATGTGGATGCGGCTGTTACCGCGTCGGGACACGCTCCCGAAGACTTCTTCATCTTTGCATGCACGGGAACAGATGACTTTGAGTACCGCAACTTCACAAATCAGATCGAAGGAATGCTCGCTCAGCCAAGCGGAAACTTTGTGGAGGGGAAAAACCTTGTGTTTTATGTAAAAGAAGGTTATTCTCACAGCGGTATTGCTGCTACGGAATATACCTATAACGGACTTCTTTCCATTTGGAGCAAAGGTAACGATGTACCG
>JAFQLN010000221.1 GCA_017414585.1 Clostridia bacterium
AAAATAAAAAATATCCCGATAATAATGAGTCCGCAGAGGATGAACAGGACGATCCGTTCCCGCATTTCCTCGCCGGTCGGACGATGTTTCATGCAAAATACCTCCGGAAGCAGTTTTATATACTGTAATTATACCATATACGGTTTTATTTTCAAGAGTTTGGAAAAGAAATTTCTCCCGCCTTCCTTGACATATCTCACGGAAACTGTTATACTATGCACAGAAATATTAAAATTTCCGGCGGAGGATGTAATAATGTATACTTATTCCGAATTCTGCGGCTTCAGACGGGCGGATTTCAAATTCGAAGACCGCGACGCCCTCATCGTATTCCCGAAGGAACCCGAACCTCAGGGACGCTGGATGATGAAAATGGAATATTTCGGCGCGTTCCCGGCACTGGAAGTTGAACTGCTGAACCGCGGGTGGCATCTCTGCTACCTCCGCAACGTCAACCGCTGGGGAACGGACGTGGATTCCGACGCGAAGGCGCGGTTTGCGGACTTCATCGCGGACGAATTCGGTCTGGAACGGAAGTTCACCTGTGTCGGCATGAGCTGCGGCGGCATCTGCTCGGTCAATTTCGCCGCACGTCACCCGGATTACACGGCGTTCCTGTATCTCGACGCGCCGGTCATGAACCTGCTGTCCTGCCCGATGGGATTCGGCATCGGCGAATCGCTCGGCGAAAACGGCAGCGGCTGGCAGGAAATCGTGGACGCATACGGCTTTGATCTGCCCACGCTTCTGACGTGGCGCGGACACCCGATCGACAAAATTCCGGTACTGGCGGAGCATAAGATTCCGGTTGCGCTGATCTACGGCGACTCCGACCCGGTGGTACCGTACGCGGAAAACGGGATTGTGCTGGAGAAGTATTATAAGGAACACGGACTTCCGCTGTTCTGCGTCGGCAAGGAAGGCTGCGGACATCACCCGCACGGACTGGAAGATAATTCCGCTCTCGCGGAATTTATCTTAGCTAATAGTTAAGAGTGAATAGTGAATAGCTGGGTTGAATTTTATGTAGTCCGGCTGACGGGCGTTTTGGATTAGTTATTCACTCTTAACTATTAGCTCTTAGCTTCCTCTTAACTATTAGCTCTTAGCTTCCAAATAAAAAAACGGAGGTTTTTTTATGAAGGAAAGTATATTGGCAAATGCTTCTGTTGATTTTTCTATTGAAGTAATCAAGTATTATAAATGGTTGGTTGCTGAGTATAAAGAATATGTGATGTCAAAGCAAATATTAAGAAGCGGAACAAGTATAGGTGCGAATATTCATGAAGCATACTATGCGGTCAGTGTACCGGATTTTATTTCAAAAATGTAGATAGCCTTAAAAGAAGTTTCCGAAACGGAATATTGGCTGACAATTCTCAAAAAAAACAGGATACTATTCTTCGGAATTTGATTCCCTCGAACCTCATTGTTTAGCGTTGAAAAAAATGCTGATATCCACACTGAACACAATTAAAGCTAAGAACTAAGAGCTAATAGTGAATAACTAATCTGAAACGTCCGTCAGACTGACAAATGTAAAGTTTAGACAGCTATTCACTATTCACTCTTAGCTCTTAGCTGAAAATTTATTTTTTGGAGGACTCAACAATGTTAAAAGTAGCAATGCTCTCGAAGTGGCACGTACACGCCGGCGGTTACGCGAATTTCGTAAAGAACTGCGGCAAGTGTGAAATCGTTGCCGTATGGGACGACGACGCGGCACGCGGCGAAGCGTGGGCGCAGGAACTCGGATGCGAATTCGTTCCCTGCCTCGATACCCTTCTTGCACGCGAAGACGTGGAAGCCGTTGTATGCGACGCTCCCACCACCGCGCACAAGGATATTCTCGTGAAGGCTGCGAAGGCAGGCAAGCACATCTTCACCGAAAAGGCGCTCTGCCCGACCGTTGCGGAATGTCTCGAAGTCAAGCAGGCAATCGAAGAAGCGGGCGTAACCTTCGTTATCAGCTATCCGCAGCGCGGCAGACCGTGCGTACAGTTCGCGAAGAAGATGATCGCGGAAGGCGCGTTCGGCGACATCACCCTCGTACGCACCCGTGACGCTCACTCCGGCGTATCCGGCAACTGGCTCCCGGACTACTGGTTCGAAAAGAAGGATGCAGCGGGCGGCGCCATGATGGACCTCGGCTGCCATCCGATGTACCTTCTCGCATACTTCCTCGGCAAGCCGAAGAGAGTGACCGGTATGTTCACGGCTCCCTACGGCAAGCCCGTTGACGAAAATGCGGTAGCGATCGCGGAATTCGCAAACGGCGCACTGGGTGTAGCGGAAACCGGTTTCGTTTCCCACAACTCTCCCCAGACTCTTGAAATCTACGGTACCAAGGGTTCCATGATCGCTCACGGCGAAGACGTACAGTTCTCCAGCCAGGCAATCGGCAGCGTGGTCGGCGGCTTCATCAAGCCCGATCTCCCGCGCGCAAAGAAGTCCCCGCTCGAACAGTTCGTTGACGCGGTAATCGCAGGCACCGGTTCTCCGGAAGGTCTCGGCATTGACGATGCGATCGCTCTTACCGAACTTCTTGAAAACTCCTACAAGGGTGACGAAGCCAACGCGATTGTTGAAATCAAGTAATTCAGGCAATTGAAGGGCAATTGAAGAAAGAAAAATGACCGTTCCGGTCATTTTTCGATTTTATGTCCTGTGCGGACGGTGGGGGAAACACCGCTTTGCGGTGGAAGGTGGAAAAAAGTTCCGCAGGAACTTTTTTCTTAAATTAATGCCCCTGCGCGGGGCGGGCGCTTAAGAGGTCCTCGCGCGGGACCTCTTAAGGATCACCCGCGCCAAAGGGGGGAAGTATCCCCCCTCTGGACTTCCCCCTCGGATGATGCGCTAACCGCGGGGACAAAGGTAAAGTATATTTTGTAGCCGAAAGTATAACCGTGATTCCGGGACAAGGATTTGGTATGCTTTGCAGCCGGAACTCCACCCTCGATTCCGCGGTCAGCGCATAATCCT
>JAFQLN010000222.1 GCA_017414585.1 Clostridia bacterium
GCCGTTCCGGTTTTCCCGGAAATCTCTGCGTCCGAACGGCACCTACATCAAATGGATTCTGAAACTGGGGACGCCCATCGCCCTGCAGGATCTGCTGGTCAGCATTTCCTTCCTCGCAATTCTCGCCATCGTCAACGGTCTCGGACTGAACGAATCCGCCGGGATCGGCATAGCGGAAAAGGTCTGCGCCTTCATCATGCTGCTGCCGTCCGCGTACATGCAGTCCATGTCCGCGTTTGTGGCACAGAACATCGGCGCAAAAAAGCCGGACCGCGCAAAAAAAGCGCTGTTCTGCGGGATTGTATCCTCGTTTGCCGCCGGTGTGGTCATGGGATATATCACCTTCTTCCACGGCGATCTGCTGGCGGGAATCTTTGCAAAGGAAGCGGCGATCATCGCTCCCGCGGCGGAATATCTGAAAGCGTATGCCATCGACTGCCTGCTGACGGCGTTCCTGTTCTGCTTCATCGGCTATTTCAACGGCTGCGGAAACACCACGTTCGTCATGATTCAGGGAATTGTCGGCGGTATCTGTGTCCGTCTGCCCCTCTCGTGGATTTTCAGCAGGATCGAACCCGTGTCGCTGTTCCGCATCGGACTGGCAACCCCGCTGTCCACGGTCGTACAGATTATCCTTTGCGTGATTGTGCTGGTTTATTTCGGAAAAAAACGGGATGACGCGAAAATATAAGACAGGAAATGAATAGAGAAAACACCTCACCGCCATGAACGGCAGTGGGGTGTTCTTACGAAAATGTGCAGTATGGACAGTACGAATGGATATCAACAAACCCTGTCCCAATCGATGGTTCGGCATCGTTGTGGAACAGGGTTCTGTTGTTATTCATGTTAAACGTATCAGGGTCACGCCTTCTTCTTCACGTTTCTGCCGAGCAGGATCAGTCCGATCACCAGCACCACCGGGAAAACTGCCGCCACAAGCAGACCGTTTTTCAGGTTCCCGCCGGACAGTTCCGCAAGGCTTCCGACAAGTGCGGGACTTACCGTAGCTCCAAGGTCACCGGCAAGTGCCAGAAATGCGAACATTGCCGTGCCGCCTCTCGGGCATTTCTGGGAAGACAGACTGATCGTCCCAGGCCACATGATGCCCACCGCCAGACCGCAGAGCGCACATCCTGCCAGACCCAGAATCGGCACGGGCGCCAGGGATGCCACAAGATAACAGCAGGCGCACATCACGCCGCACATCAGCATGGTCTTTGTCAGGTCCAGCTTTTCGCTCATCTTGCCGTATATTACGCGGGCGATTCCCATGAACACCGCAAAGAGACAGGGTCCCGCCAAGTCACCAATAGTCTTGGACACACCGAGCGCGGATTCCGTGAAGGCGGATGCCCACTGTGCCATGGATGCTTCGGACGCACCGGCGCAGATCATGGCGAGGATCAGCAGCCAGAACAGCGGCAGAGCCAGCAGTTTCCGGATCGGGAGACTTTCGCCGTCCTCAAGAAGACGTTCGATAGGGCAGGTGAGGAAATTGAAGGTGTTCAAAAACGGAACCAGCGCCCAGATCAGCGTGAGGATTTTCCAGTTCTCCACGCCGAATACAGCGAAGAAAACGGTGGAGCCGAGAATCACACCGACCGCACCCCAGCAGTAGAAGGAGTGGAGCAGGCTCATCATACCGTCCTTATTTTCAAAGGGACAGGCTTCGATGATGGGGCTGACCAGAACTTCGATCAGTCCGCTGCCGATGGCGTACAGCACAACGGCGATCAGGATTCCCGTGAACGGATGCGGCATGATCTCCGGCAGGAACGCCATCAGGACAAGCCCCAGTGCGGACACTACCTGCGAAGCGGCTACACATGTGCGGTATCCGATTCTGTCGGCGAATTTCGTGGCGGCAAAGTCCACCAGAAGCTGGGTCAGGTAGAAGACAAACGGAATCAGCGCGATTTTTTCGAGGGAGATTCCGTAGGTGCTTTTGAATGTCAGAAACAAAAGCGGGGTAAAGTTCGCAGAAATCGCCTGTGTGATGAATCCGAGATAGCAGGCGATCTGCGTTTTTTTGTAGTTCTTTGGTTTGGTCATGATCTTTCTTCTTTTTCTGTCGAATTCACTGTCATACCAGCCGGAATACCGCAATCCGCTCCCGCGGGTCATTCCCTGCAAACAAATCCCCGCAGTCGATCTCGCCGAAAAATTCCAGCTCGTCCACTGACATGAGGTAAGAAATATACGCATCCGCCGGGTAATAGAAAAACAGCAGAATCTCCCGGGGATTTTCGTACCAGGATTCCATGATTCTCGCCATCGCTTTTTGAAGAATCTCCACGGAAAAGGGATTGAAGAAATAGCACCGGTTCACCTCCGGCGGCACGGCATAGGTTTCCGCATTCGCATGGACAAATTCCGTCCTTGTCCGTGAGACGGCAGTCTTCTGATTGTTCACCGCACTCTGATAAATCCGCTCGTCATATTCGATGCCGATGGTTCGGGCTTTTGTCTGGTAGGAGAGGAAAAAATCGACGCGGCCCTTCCCGCAGCCGTAGTCCAGAACCACATCCCGTTTGCCGATGAAGCCTTTATTTGCCAGCCGTTCCAGAACGCTGTACAGTGTGGGTTCGTATGGGTGATGGAACCGGTCGGCGTGGGAATCGTCCCGTCCGGTGGTTTTGATCTGCAGGAGCTTGTCCCATGTGGTTTCGGTTTGTGTCATCGTGTGCCTCTGTTGTGGGTGGTTTATACGCTGCTATGTGGATAGCGATGGAGTAGTATTGGTTCCTTATAAAAAACAATGCTTATCGTCAAAGCATTCGGCTCTTTTAGAAATCAATTCTTTTAAAGATTCAAGTCTTTTGACAAGGTATTCTTTTTTCTTTACAGCATCAACTTCTTCGTAATCAACAAATGCCACCCACTCATCAATATTCTGGCTTATATCATCATAGAGAAATTGACAAAATTGGAGCATATTGGTATGGGAAAACTCATTGATTACATCTTCTTTATCCAGAGGATGGCGCCCGTCATTTTCACAAACAATATGACAATTCCAGTAACTTACCGTACATAAAAACCGATTTGGCTCTAAAAAGCCTTTGACACAAAACGGCATCATCGTTTCAAGTCCATGTATTGCCTGTTCGACCCAGTCAAATGCAATATCGTCAAGGTAGCTTAGTCCATATATTGAAGTGCCATCAAGTTGGAAATCGCTCCAACCATAAATAGGTTTTGCAAGCATTATAGTATTCTCCTCTGTCAAATTCATATTCATCGAACGCTTTCGCAATTCTATTATATAATCAAATCCATCAAGGCTGCAGAAAATTGCTTTTCCCGTCATCCCCCATAAACCACAATCCCCGCCGCCGCAGACAATACAATCAGCAGAATCGGCGACAGTTTCTTCTTTGCGATATGCCTGTACCCGATCATCGCGGCAGCCAGAACCGCCGTTATGATGACGGACTGCACATGAAAACGCAGCTCGGCAACCGCCCCGAAGCAGTTTCCGAATACCATATAAATCCCGGTCGCAAGCACAATCCCGATCACACAGGGCTTCAGTCCCCGCAGAACCGCCTGCACATATCGGTCCTTCAAAGCCGTTTTCAGCAGAGCCGTCACCAGAAGGATAATCAGGAAGGACGGAAGTACAACCGCCAGCGTTGCGATTACAGCCCCGAAAAATCCCGCTTGACTGCTGCCGATGTATGTAGCAAGGTTGACCATGATCGGCCC
>JAFQLN010000223.1 GCA_017414585.1 Clostridia bacterium
ATCTTCAACCAGCTCTCCAAGTGGCAGTCCATGTCCGCAGGTATCCTCAAGATGCCCGTTATCGTTCGTGTATCCGTTGGTTCCAAGTACGGTGCACAGCACTCTCAGGACTGGACCGCGCTCTGCTCCCATATCCCGGGTCTCAAGGTTTGCTTCCCCGCAACCCCTTACGACGCAAAGGGTCTCATGAACGCAGCGCTCAACGGCACTGACCCCGTTATCTTCTTTGAATCCCAGAGAATCTACGACATCGGCGAACAGTTCCACAAGGAAGGCGTTCCCACCGATTACTACGAAGTTGATTTCGGCGATCCCGATATCAAGCGTGAAGGTAAGGACGTTACCATCCTCACCATCGGTGCAACCCTCTACCGTGCTCTCGATGCAGCAAAGAAGCTCGAAGCTGACTACGGTGTATCCGCTGAAGTTATCGACGCTCGCTCCCTCGTTCCCTTCAACTACGAAATGGTTATCGAATCCGTCAAGAAGACCGGTAAGATCGTCATCGTAGGCGACGCTGTTGACCGCGGTTCCATGATGCGTGATATGGCTTCCAACATCACCGAAATGGCATTCGATTACCTCGATGCACCGCCGGCAGTATTCGGTTCCAGAAACTGGATCACGCCCGCATTTGAACTGGAAAAGTACTACTTCCCGCAGGCTGACGGCATTATCGACGTTATCCACGAAAAGCTCATGCCTCTTCCGGGTCACGTTCCGACTTATAACGAAACCGAACTCGAACACATCGAACGTGCAAAGAAGGGTCTGTAATTTCTCACCTTTCCGAAAAACGGCATAAAAAATCGGTACGGTATATCCTCACGGGTATGCCGTACCTTTTTGCGGGGAGCCCCCGCGGGCATTCTTCGGCGCATCTTCACCTAAAAACCAAGCTGCTCCCACGCCCATCCGCTCCGCTTCTTTTAATCAGCCGTGTTCCCCTTGCCTTTCAGCCAGACTGCAAGAATCACACCCGCGATGATGCCGATCACGCCGAGCACAATCATAATATTCGCAGCAATGCTCACCGGATTGTACGACGCAAACGCATCCATCATGGCATCCGATGACGACTGAAACGAATCAAACATACCGCCCCCGTAACTGCCTGCGATTTCGTTCTGAATCTGCGCCAGAACTTCGTCTGGAATGTCCCCTTCTATAATAATTTCGGGAGACTGTGATCCGAATCCGCCAAAGGAGTTCATCATGCTGTCAGTCGCTCGGGAAAAACCGGACATCATGGCGTTCACGATCACCTTGACGATCACGCCGAGAAGTGCCAAGCCTCCGCCCGATACCGCCACATACACACCGGTGAGCCAGCCGTATCTTCTGATCTGACGCGCAAGAAAACCGGATCCTTCTTCAAACTGCCTTGTATAACTGCGGGGCGGCGTATTATCCGTACGGGCATTTTCATCAAATCCTGCCATCTCATCGGCAGAATGCTCGTTGTCTTCGTCCGCGTTTTCCGGCGTTCCTTCATCCTCGCCGTTATCTTTGATAAGCCAATCGGTTGTCACGCCGAATATTTCCGACAGCACAGCAATTTTGTCGAGTTCCGGCATCGCCGTTCCCGTTTCCCATTTGGAGACTGCCTGCCGGGACACGCCTGCCTTTTCTGCGAGAGCTTCCTGTGAAAGTCCGGCTTTTCTGCGGCATAAGTAAATCTTTTCATTCAGTTTCATAGGGACTATTCCTTTCTGTTTGCTGTCTGTATTGTAGCAGTTTTCCTGCGAAAAAACAAGCATCCGGCGATGGAAATTCCGCAACCTACAGTAGCAAAAAGCACCGCTGTGCCTTTTTTCAAGGGAGCGGTGCTTTTGTTTATGATTTTATGCTTCCGTCCGATCAGTGACCGGGTTTGTGGTCGGGGCGTCCGGGTCTGTCATCATCGTCCGGTTTCCCGGGACGGTTGTTGTCGGGATTCTCGGGATTGTTGTTGTCTGGATTCTCGGGCTGATTGTTGTCGGGGTTCTCGGGATTGTTGTTGTCGGGATTCTCGGGATTGTTATTGTCCGGATTTTCCGGCTGATTGTTGTCCGGGTTCTCAGGATTGTTGTTATCCGGGTTTTCGGGCTGTTCAGGCTGTTCGGGTGTTTCGGGCTGCTCGGGAGTTTCGGGAGCCGCTTCAGCGTCAACCGTTACTTCAACCGTAAAGGTCTTGCTGCCGAGCTTGAAGGTGAGGACATATTTACCGTTTTCAAGGGTATCGCCTTCTGCCATGGTGATTACAATGGTATTGCCTTCGCCGCGTGCAATCGCTGCTTCGGTCAGATCAATTTCATCTTCACCCTTCATGAGTTTGCCGAGAGCCAGTGCCGCGTCAGTGAAATTGTCAAGATCGAAGTCGGGCGTCAGAGTGATGGAAGATGCATCTGCTTCAGCGGCGAACGATGCTTCATCAGCTTCAATCAGAAGGGTTACTTCACCCTGATCCGCGATGAATTCAACATTCTTCATGTACAGATCCGCGAGCTTCACTTCAACAACCTTGTTGTCAGCGGTGATGCGGATGGCACGGAAGCCATCACCAAAGGTGTATGCCGCACCGTCGATGGATACAGTACCGGAAGTATAGCCGGAGACGAAGCCGTTCATGACAACATCTGCGCGTTCGTCGGTAATGGTATCATCGGTGCCGCAGCGATAGTCAGCACCTACAGTCAGTTCACCGTGCGCAGAAAGCATGGTTGCAATCTTGCCGGTTTCAAAGTTGTAGACGATGTATTCAACGAATTCCTTGCCGTCTTCGTAAACCAAACCGTTTTCAGCGAGAACTCTTACGAATGCCGCATCAAGGTCGTAGTTGCCGAGAGAGCCGTCGGAAATGTAGAGGTACTTGAGCGTTTCGACAGATCCGACTTCATTGTCGAATACTGCAACAACCTGTGCACCGTCATTGACATGGATCGTGGAGTTATATGCACCGCTTCTCTGCAGGATCTTGCCGCCGTCGTTCACAACGATCACGGTATCCTTGCCGCAAACAAAGCGGACGTTGTCCAGACCGGCAACGGAAGCGAGTGCTTCTGCGTCACCTTCGTTCAGGGTGTAGTAGTTTCTGCCGCCGAGCTCGATACCGGACTTGTCAGCGGATTCAATGATGTATGCGATTTCGTCCAGACCGCCGGTGCTCTGGATGAATTCCGTCTTGCCGGAAAGGATAATGCCGTCTTCTACTGTGGGTTCCATCAGGTTGTATACACCTGCGGTTTCCGTGTAGCGGTATACCTTGCCTTCTTCCGCATCGCTGTTCTTTACAAAGATATTCTTTTCTTCACCGTCGATAAATGCGCTCAGAACATAGCGGAAGCTGCCGTCTTCGTAGATGCGGTGTGCATCGTCAAGAGCAACCAGATAACGGCTGTCGTCGGAGATGGTCACGCCTTCGATGACAGCAACCACGCTGTCCTTATGCAGAACTGCGTTGAGCTGTGTGCCGAGAGCGATCTTTTCGCGGAGAGATTCCGCTGTGATGCCTGCCGCTGCATTGCCGAGAGTGTACTGCTTGTCACCGATTTTTACGGTTGTGCTTGTAATGCGGCGGACAGTACCGGAAACGATGTCGAGAACTTCTGCCAGTTCCAGTTCAGCAGTCTTGCCGTTGTAGTAGTAGAGAACATAGTCACCGTCATCAGCCTTGACGTCATTGATGACTGTGAGATCATCGGATTTCTTGCCGCCCGCAAGATTGATCTTTCCGTCTTCGTCAATCTTGAGCTGGTCCATTTCAAAGACACGGATCAGACCGCGCTTTGCGATATCACTGCCGTTGTCGAAGAGAAGCGTTACACGGTAGAAACCGAGCAGTTCCTTCAGTTCGTCGGTATCCTGAATCAGATCCAGTCTGCCGTCTGCGTCGTATGCATAGAGGATCAGTTCGTTGTTGTTTGTGGAAAGTTCATCGGAGTATTCGGACACAAGGGTGTACTTGTTGCCGCCGATGAGCACGGTGTCGCTGTCGTTGTCAATCTTGACTTCATCAAAGTGTTCGGTTGTGGTCATCGGTACTGCGGAGAGAACCGTATGTTTGCCGGATTCCGTCGAGTAGATCAGGCGGAAGTTCATGCCGAGCTGTGCGTTTGCATCGCCTGCGAGATTCAGTTCCGCATACGGAACAGTCATGTAAAAGGAGCCGTTTTCCGTTTTACAGAGAAGCGTTACATAGCCGTTCTTGACGACAGTGTTGTTTTCAACGGTGTAGTCATTGGTGGAAATGAGGGTTGCTTCCGTCATGCTGTAGCCGAAAACTTCTTCAATAATGGAAGTGGATTCGTAGTACACATTTCCGTTGTTGGTCGTTCTGCCGACGAGGTATTCGGAAGTCAGTGCGTTGTAGAGAATCATCGCAGTTTCTGCACGGGTCAGCGCTTCTTCATAGCCGACATCTTCCAGACCTCTGTCCAGACCGAGCTTAACGCCTGCATTGATGTAGGACCACGGATAACCGTCATTCATCTTGTCGGTATCCTGACCGAGTGCACGCACGAGCATCGCCATGGCATCCTGCTTTTTGATGCCGCCGGTGGGGTTGAAGGTCGTCTTGGATGTACCGAGAATGTAGCCCGCGGCATTTGCCCACGAAATCGCGCCGTTGTAGTAAGGTTCGTACAGATCGGTGAAGGCGGTCGTGTTGGTGCGGCCCGCATCGTCTCTGCCGAGCATCAGACGGAACAGCAGTGTTGCCATCTGTTCACGGGTTACAAGATCATCGGGAGAAAATTCATCAGCAGCGGTACCTTTGATAACACCGATATCGGATAAGATCGAAATTTGTGTCTTTGCAGTGTGGTCATCCTTTACATCGTCATAATTCTTCGCATAGACCGGCATTCCCGCAGCGGCAATCATCAGAGCCGCAAGAGAAAGACCGACCGATTTGTGAAAACGATTCATTGGGTATCCTCCTGTTTTTTCTGTGACGGCAATCGTCTGACCGTCAGCGGCGGTTTTCTTTTTTCTTTCGTCGTCTTTTTTCTGTCTTCTCTTCGCCGCGAGGATATGATATCATACTGCAAGATTCTTTGCAATGGTTTTTGTGCATATGAAATATAATTGAAACATTTGTTCATCTGTTTTTAAATATTTTGCACAACTCTTCCTTCACAGGAATCTTTTTCCTGATTTTTGCATGAACCGGGCAGAAAAACAAAAGACCGCCGGATCAAAACTCCATTGGTCTTTGTTTTTGTTTACTTGTCTGCCGATGTTTCAGATTTCTCTGAAGTTTCGGATGTTTCAGACGTTTTTGCATCTTCGGGTTCATCCGGATGCAGGGATGCGTGAATCTCTTTTGTCAGCGCAACGACCTCCGCGATAAAACCGTTCGCTGTCTTTCCGCCGTCCTCGTAGTCGGTCATGATAACAAGGAGATAAGGATGCTCGTCATAGATAATCGCCATGTCGTGATATGCACCGAGATCCCAGCCGTACTTGTGCACCGCTGTTCCTGTCGGATAATTTACTGCAATCATCACGACGTGCTTGGACCGCGCCATACAGTCCCGCATCAGCCGGGCGTATTCCGAATCCGTTTCAAAATATGTATACATCTCTTCAAGGAAAATCCCGCAGTCTTGTGCGGAAAGATTCATGAACCCTGTCGGAACACCGCTGATTTTCAGTTCTGCGACTTTTTTATAAAAGGATGCGTAACCAAACCGCTCGCGGATCTGTGCGAATGCGATATTGTCGCTGTACAGAATGGCGTATTCAAACAATTCCCGCCATGTCATCTGTGTTCCGGCAGGCATATACTGAATCTCTCCCGAACCTGCCTCCATCATGGTTTCAGGATCAAATGTCCAGATTTCGTCGAGATTGTATTTTTCTTCTCCCGGCAAATACACGATTTCGGCTTTGGTTTCCTCTATTTCGCTTTCAGCCGGTATTTCTTCTGCCGCTTCTGTCTCCGGAGAAGAATCCGTATCAGCCGGCGATGCCTCTGTTTCGGGAATTTCCTCGTCAGCCGCATCGGTTTCATCCGTTGTTTCTTCGGGCGGCAGTTTAGATTTTTCAAAAGCGTCGATTTCTTCCAGTACCGCATAGATAAACGGCGCTTTGATCAGGCTGGCAGAATAAAGGATTTCGTCAGCATTGTAAGAAACGACCGTTCCGGTGGTCAGATCTTTATAGTAGTACGCAAGTTTCGGATATACTTTCACGTACTGCGGTTCTTCACCTGCCGGTTCAATCTCCTGTTCCGGTTCAGATTCCGGTTCGGAAGTATCTTCAGATGCCGTTTCGGACGCTGCATCAGGATCAGGATTCGTTTCCATTGAAGGAAGCGTTTGTTCTTCCTCGCTTTCGTGTTCCGTCTCCGCTTCTTCCTCCGGCTCTGCGGATTCTTCCAGTGTTTCCGCGTCTGCCCAGCGCAGAGGTGCATTCTTTTCAAGAAGAAGCATCAGTTTTTGAATCGGATCGTGTTCCGTTTCTGCAGGCAGTTCTTCCACATCCGGATCGGTAATTTCCACAGACAGTTCCTGCTGTGTTTCTGTTATCGGTTCCGTCTCTTCGGAAACGATAATTTTTGATTCGGTACAGTCCGTATCATCTGTATCTGCCGCTGCAGATTCCTGTTCGGATTCTGTTAAAACATCATCCGTTTCCTCCGCAGGCGATACAGTAGGTACATCGGCTGTATTCTCTCCGATATAATGCGACCCGAGCATCATCACGCCCCCGAAAAGCAGGGCAGTCAGAATGAAATAGACGAGAATCGCAGCTTTTTGCTTGATATTCAATTGATTTGCCCTCCATCCCGGAAGACCGGTCAGCCATTCCCGGCTTTCTTGAAGTTAAAAAATGGAAACCGCACGACTGTGGAATTCGTACATTATGGGGGATACTCCGAATGATCGTGCTCGTTCAAAAAAAGAATCCTGCGAAAAATGACGCAGGATATTTATATGTCAATGTCCTTCTCCGCTGATATAGATAATCTCCTGCGGATAGCACAGCCCAAGCTGTTCATGCGCGATTTCGGCTATATATTCGTCGTCATAGGGGCGGGCAATATCTGCTTCCAGTTCGTAAATCACTTCACTCATGGCAGCAATCTGGCTTTGAAGATCCTGTGCCTGCTGTTTGAGATCGTTATGCTGAAGACGGAGGGTAATAAATACAACGGAGAAAAAGAGGATCATAGCAAGGACAGCGATCCGCACAAATGTATTCTTATGTATCGCTTTCAAAGCTCTTTCCCCCTTTTTGGATCAGCGTTAAACCGGATGGCTCCGGTCAGCTGACGCCTGATTTTTTCCGTGTAATGTATCGCTGCCGCACGTCTGCAGCTGAATAATAGAGGAACTGCGGTCATTCTGCCGATCCGGCATATGCAGGAAAACAGCAGATGTGCAAGGAATCGGAGCGGACGGAACAGAAGAAAATCCGCCATCCGTCTCAGAAGCCGAACAATGGTTTCTGACACAAGCATCACCAGCCGTCCTATCGTACACAGGTACAGAGTCATGCCGGCAATCACGCCTGCAAGAAGGTAGAAGCGGAATCCGCCGCGGTTGACAGCAAACAGGAACACCGAAAAAATACAGGTTACCGTCAGCATATAAGCCGCATCCGTCAGAAAAAACAGGAGAAGCGGTATGAACCCGCGCTTCATTCCCTTCGTTTCGCCGGTATAAGACGCTATTCCACAGGACACGTGTACAATTCTAATTATATCGTATATTCCGCCAAAAATCAAGCCCAAAACAGCAGAATACAGAAGATTTAACAATTGATTTTGAATAAAAACTTCCATTATCTGAATAATTTAGCGAAGACGCCCGATTTTTCACCGGATTTCTTCTTTTCATAATAGTATACGCTGTCCACTTCACCCGATAACTCGAGTTTTCCCTCCTCCATGGAAAAATTCTCAATTTTCAGCTGTCGTCCGCCGACCGCGATCATTCCGAGCACGGACGAGAGAATAATCTGTTCTTCGGTAAAACTGCCGACTTCCTCAATCCCCGTCAGTGTCATCCGTCTGCGCGAAAAAAGGCATACATCCTGTACTGCATCCATCATCAAACGCCACCTTTCGTTTTGTTTGAGTATATGCAGAGCGGTACAGGTGTATGCCTCCCGATCCGGTCATTTCCGTCAGTCGTTGATTATTTCATACATGGAAGCGGCATCCGCTTTCGCTGCGTGCTCACGGACGTCCACAACGCGGAATTTCAGCGTCCGTTCGCCGTAAGTAACCGCGATTACATCACCTTCCTTGACGTCGTAGGAAGCTTTTGCGCGCTTGCCATTTACCTCCACGTGTTCGCTGTCGCAGGCTTCGTTCGCTACGGTTCTGCGCTTGATAATGCGTGATACTTTCAGAAATTTATCCAGTCTCATTTGTTTTCTCCTTCTTCTTCATCCGTCCATTCTTCTATAAACGATGTCACACGATCGCCGAGATTCTTTTCCGAATCGGCATCCGGTCCCGCCAGCGCCACGCTTTCAAAAAGGATTTCGGTCAGAATCGTCTGCTTTTCGTCACCGGAAGCGTTTTTCAGGCTTTGTGCGAGAGAAACGATTCTGTCCGCACCTTGTTCGTCCGTACCGAAATCATAGCCAGCCTTCCGTGCCTTTTTGATAACTTTTTTTGCACGGATCAGAGCCGGAAACTGCTTCGGAACCGATGCAAGCTGTTCTTTCACCGTTGTACGGCTTTTCTCCACTTTTTTGATTTTTTCCCAGTTGTCGAGAACCTGTGCACTGCCGCTGACGGACACATCGCCGAAAACGTGCGGATGCCGCAGAATCATTTTATCAACAATATCTCCGATCACATCCTGTACATCGAATGCTCCCGCTTCTTCTTCGATTCTCGAATGAAAAATCACCTGAAACAGCACATCGCCGAGTTCTTCACGCAGAAGTGTGCGGTCTTGTGTATCAATGGCTTCGATGACTTCGTAAGTTTCTTCAATCAAATCAGTCCGAATGGAAGCGTGTGTCTGTTCCGCATCCCATGGACAGCCTTCTTCGCTGCGGAGAACTTCCACCAGTTCACAGAGGGATCGAAAATCGTGTTTTTCTTCGGTTTTCAGTTTATTCTTTAAGTTCTGTATTCTTTCGTTCAATGGAAACATCCTTTCCTTTCCCGCGTACCAGCAGCAGGCGGATTTCTTCTTTGGTAACCGCTCCCGTCCATAGAATCACGGCGGCGTACACAAGCACCGCTCCCAAAACAGCAAGCAGGCAGATTTTTGTCATATGATAAATAAGCAGGGCACTCAGCGCACAGAGCACACTTCCGACGAGCGGACGCAGAAATACCCGATGAAAGTGCAGCCTGATGCCGCTGACCCGCACAACAAAAGCAAAATTGATGACGGTCACCGTCAGGTAACAGAGAAATGTCGAAACAGGCGCACCCGCAATCCCGTATCGACGCAGAAGAAGTGCGCCGGATACACATTTGACTGCCGCACCGCAGAGCATGGAAAACACCGGTTTTCTTTCCTCCCCGCACGCCTGCAGAACCGAATTGGTCACAGCCAGAATACAGACAAAGAAGGAAGACGGTGCCAGAAGCGTAAGCAGAGATGCGGCTGTATGCGCAGAAGCGTCTCTGTAAAACAGACACAGGACGGGCTCTGCCAGTACCGCAAGACCGAAGGCGCACGGCAGTCCGATGATAACGGCATACCGCAGGGCACTTTCAATCCGCTCTCCCGCCTCTTTGCTTCTTTTGGAACTGTACGCCGCTGCCACAGCAGGCACGAGCGCATAGGCAATCGGATAGACAAGCACCGGCGGCAGATTGAACATGGGCACAGCGAGGGAGGTATAGTTTCCGTACAAAGCCGCAGCCGCTTCCTCCGTCATGGTTTCAGAGAGAATCCGCTGAATCATGACCGTATCAATGGTGTTGGTCAGGCTCATGACGGATGCGCTGATTGTTACGGGAACGGATATTTTCAGAAACCGCACCAGAATTGTCCGGTACGGCGTTTTTTCATACAGTATTTCCGTTCCGTCTGCCAGAAGATCGCGGTCGCGGCGCAGTAGTTTTTCGATCAGCAGATACACCGTTCCAAGCAGGGATCCGCAGGTCAGTCCCGCCGCCGCGAATGCAGCAACCATTTCAATCGGATAGCCGCACCGGATGGCAAAGGAAGCTGCCGCAACGCCGATCATCAGCTTTCCCATTGCTTCGATGAACTGTGAAACCGCAGTCGGAATCATGTTGCCGCACCCCTGAAAATATCCGCGCAGAGCACTGGAAATGCAGATAAACAGCATCGTCGGTGCAATCACAGCAATGGAAAGCGCGGATTTTTCGGAGCGGATAAGATCTGCCAGCGATCCGGCTCCAAACAGCATCAAAGCGGCAGCCGCGCATCCGGTCAGAACGAACGCACTGAGTGCTGTACGGTAAATCCGCTTTGCGGATACAATTTTTCCTTCCGCGCGGCTTTCCGATATCATGACGGACAGTGCTACCGGCAGTCCGGATGTGGAAAGCATATAGAACAGCGTATAAATCGAATACGCGGAATGATAGTAGCCCATCCCGGTATCGCCGACGATGAAATTCATCGGGATTTTGAAAAACAACCCCGCCGTTTTCACCAGAAGATTCGATACGGTCAGAATCATTACGCCGGTCAGAAACGGATGCGTGTCCCGTTTACCGTACGTCCGTTCCGTTTTTTCACGTCGTCGGAATAATCCTCTGTTCTTCTCTCCCTGCACGAGAAACCTGCCTCCGATTCCCTGTTATCCGATAAATTCGCGGAAAACAGAATGTGCGGGAACCATGCGGTCTTCAAAACACGAATGCTCGAAAACAGCGATTTTCTCAAGCAGAGCATCCGCTTCTTTGCGGTAACGGCTGTTCTGCGGCACAGTTTCGAGAAGCTCCGCAGCGTCGTCCGCTATGATAAACGGTTCATATGGCAGAAAGGAGTTGATATAGATATCGCAGTTCTGCGCGTTCGGAAAGATATGCTTTTCCTCATTGTCACGGACGCCTTCCCAGAGGTGCAGTGTAAACTCCGCCGTAGCACCGCGGAAACGGTAATCGCGCACCAGCCGGCGCAGAAGCCGCAGCTCATGCTTCGACAGATCGACGCCGCGATAGGAAATATCGTCGGTCACGCAGATGAAGATGCTCTTGTATGCCCTCCCGAACAATGCCGTTACTTCCGGATAAACCGCCTGGATCCCTTCATACACATATATATCATGTTCTCCGGGATAATATTCCCGGTATCCGACACGGGAAGCCTCGGTAAAGCTGTAATGCGGGATCAGCGCTTCTTTTCCATTAAGCAGTCTTTCAGTCACTTTTCCGAGATAAGCAAGGTCAATCGCGCGGACGCTGTCATAATCGGGAGATTCGCCGCCAACGACGTTGATGCTGTTCTGATCGAAGAAGAAATCATCAATCGACATCACAACGGCGTGATCGCCCGCTTTTCGGATACGTTCGGTCAGAAACGATGCGGTTGTTGTTTTACCGGAACAGGTCGGTCCGGAGAGTGCGATGACTTTCGGAACATCCTCCCGGAACAGGTTTTCCAAAGCCCCGGTGATTTCGCGCTGAAAATTCTCTTCACACCGGTCAATATACGCCTGCGCTTCTTCAGCGGATGAAACAGTATAGGTTAATTCCTTCATAAAACTCCCTCCGTTTCTTTGACAGATTGATATACCGGGATTATCGTGCGCAGAAAAACTCCATGGCAGCTTCGCGCAGCAGAGCCGTGCGTTTTTCTCCGCCGTCATCCAGATATTCATATGGATATTTCGGCTGGAAGAATCGTTCGATCCGGACATTTCCGTCGGCATCGGGCAGAGACACCAGCTTGGTGACGGAAGACGCACCTGCCGCAAAGATCGACTGCACTTCTTCCATCATGTAAATATTGTAAAGACCTTCATGTCCCGCTTTGGCATATCCGACATTTTCGAGATTCCCCACCGTATTTTTCTGCCGGTACATATAATATGGCAGATATCCCGCCTTTGTGAGTGCTTTCTGGGAATAATCCACGCTTGCTGCCGCATATTCCGATGCAGGGTCGTACTTCCCTTCCGCCCGGAATTCAGACGACTTCTTGACGCTGAATGTATGCACTGTGATATTCTCCGGATCAAGTCCGATCACAGTGTCCATGGTATGCCGGAACGACTCGGCGCTGTCATACGGAAGTCCCGCGATGAGATCGACATTGATATGCGCGATGCCGCTCTTTTTCGCCGTTTCATATGCGGAGAAAAACATATCGGTATTGTGCGCGCGTCCGATTTTTGCGAGCACTTCATCGTTGAGCGTCTGCGGATTTACACTGATGCGGTCCACACCGTGCTCTGCGGCAATCCGCAGTTTTTCCGCCGTGATTGTGTCGGGACGCCCGGCTTCCAGGGTGAATTCTTCCACACCATGGATATGGTTTCTGACCCTGCCGAGCAGAAACGCCAGCTGGTCTTCGTTCAGAATGGTCGGAGTTCCGCCGCCGATGTAGACGGACGAAACCTCCATATGCAGCTCCCGGATGACGGAAAAAATTCCGTCAATATCGAGAACCAGTTTTTCGAGATAATCGGGAATCAGCTTCAAAAGCCCCGGCGATGTATATGACACGAACGAACAGTATGCGCACCGTGTCGGACAGAACGGGATGCCGATATAGACACTGCACGCACGGCGTTTTTCCGGCGTGATGAGTCTGGCTTCCGCGGCAGCTACATCCACCGCGAGCTTCGATTTCACCGGATGGACATAATACTCCCGGCTGATGATCTCCGCAGCTTCCGTCGGGGTAATGCCGGCTTCAAGCAGTTCCGTGGCGACTTTCGCGGGACGGACGCCGGTCAGAATCCCCCATGGCGGCGTGAACCCGGTGAAAGCAATCCCCGCCTGCATAAACGCATCCCCAGCTGCTATTTTGATCTGCCGTTCGCGGTCAGCGTGCGTTCTGTCCCACAGCAGGGATGCGTCGGCCTGTGCTGATTTTTCTCCCTGCGCGAGTGTTACGTGTGCGGACACGCCTTCCTCCGTTTCGTTCAGATCCAGAACAGCAACAACGGTTTCGGGTGTGTATTCCTCGTTCTCCGGGAATTTTGCTCCCGGGAAGAAGATCATGCACAAAGTCTGCACATAGTATGGTTTGATATTTCCGTTAATTTTCAGAATCATTTTGCATTTTTCGGTTGTTTGAGTACGTTTGAATCCATCACAATGGTCACAGGTCCGTCGTTGACAACCGAAACCTTCATATCCGCGCCGAACTGACCGTGTGAAATCCGATCCGTATATTTTCCGATATAGTCTGTAAAATAGTTGTAGAGTTTTTCAGCCGTTTCGGGATCTGCCGAATTCATATAATCCGGACGGTTTCCCTTGCGGTAGGATGCAAGCAGCGTAAAATTCGATACGACCATGATTCCGCCGTTCACATCGGTCACGGACAGATTCATTTTATCGTTTTCATCGGAGAAAATGCGCAGTTTGGCAATCTTGTCGGCGAGGAGCACTGCGTCGTTTTCTTCGTCCCCTCTTGCCACACCGAGCAGAACCAGCAATCCTTTGCCGCTGCATTCGGCGATCACATTGCCGTCAACCGTTACTTTTCCTTCCGCAATGCGCTGAACAACAGCTATCATAGAATTCTTCCTTTCTCATGCGCCTCACGCAAATCCGCGGACGATGCTGTGTACATGTTGAATATTCTTCAAACGGGACATGATGGCGTTATAATGCTCGATGTTCTTGCATCCTACGGTGAGATTGATCACAAAGTCGTCATCCGTCTTTTTCTGCGTATTGATTGAAAGCAGTGACACCTTCATGTCGGCAAGTGCGGTGGTTATATTCGCAAGGAGCATAATATCGTTTTCCGCGTGAATCTGGAGCATAACTTCGTACAGTGCCTTGGCGGAATCGCTGTCTGCAATAGCTTCCGTATCCCATTCGGTGTGAATCCAGCGGTCCAGCATTTCGGGATTCTTGCGTCCGGAAATGACGTTCGGACAATCGCATTTGTGCACGGAAATACCGTAACCCTTGGTGATAAAACCGATGATCTCGTCGCCGGGCAGCGGATTGCAGCACTTGGCAAACTTAACCTCACAGCCGTATTCTCCGTCCACGACAATGCCGCTGTTGGAACGGATTTTTCGCGGTTTCTGCGTCTGAACCTGTTCTGTATTCGTGATCGGAACCTGTTCATCCGGACGCACCACCCGTTCGTATTCGGCTTTCATCTTGGAAAGCACCTTGGTCATGGCAATGCCGTTATAGCCGACTGCGTTGTACAGGTCGTCGGAGTCCTTCATCCCCAGACGATGGGCGGTAACAGCAATGATTTCCACCTTCTGCGCTTCACTCGGCTTGACGCGGTAACTCATCAGGATCCGGTCGAGTTCAGCCTGACCGAACCGGATATTTTCGGGCCGCTTTTCCTTCTTGAACCACTGCCGGATTTTTGCTCTCGCTTCACTGGTCTTGACGATCTTGAGCCAGTCGCGGCTGGGTCCTTTGGCGGAAGCGGAGGTAATGATTTCGACAATATCCCCGGTCTGCGGCGTTTTGTCGATCTGGGAAATCATCCCGTTGATCTTCGCGCCGACCATCCGGTTGCCGACCTGCGAGTGAATCGCATAGGCAAAGTCAATGAGCGTAGATCCCTGCGGCAGTGCGATAACGTCCCCCTTCGGCGTGAAGACAAAGGTTTCGTCGCTGAAAATGTCGATCTTGAGCGCGTGCATGAAGTCTTCGGAGTCAATCGCGCCGGCTTCGGTGTCGATCAGCTTCGATACCCATTCGAGCTTTTTGTCGATATCCTCCTTCGATCTGTCACCGGACTTATACTTCCAGTGCGCGGCAATACCGTACTCGGCGACATGATGCATATCCCGTGTACGGATCTGCACTTCAAACGGAATCCCGTCGCGTCCGATAACGGTTGTATGGAGGGACTGGTACATATTCGGTTTCGGCGTGGAAATGTAGTCCTTGAAGCGTCCGGGAATACTCTTAAACAGTTCGTGGATAATGCCGAGCGCGGTATAGCATTCGAGTTCCGTATCCACAATGATGCGGATGGCGTAAAAGTCGTAGATTTCGTCAAAGCTCTTGTTCTGCTTGAACATCTTGCGGTAGATCGAATAAACCGTTTTGACACGCCCTTCGAGTGTGTAGTTGATGTGATATTCATCGAGCTTTTCCGAAACATACGCGCGGGTATTTTCAATAAAGTCTTTATTCTGCCCGTACTTCTTCTCGATATCGCCCGAAACTTCTTCGTAGCCGATGGGGTCGAGATAGGACAGCGCGAGGTTTTCCAGCTCCTGCTTGATTCTCTGCATACCGAGTCGGTGCGCAAGCGGGGCGTACACGTGCATTGTTTCAAGAGCTGTCGAACGGCGTTTGGTGTCCTTCTTAACGCTGAGCGTGCGCATATTATGCAGGCGGTCACAGAGTTTGATAAAAATGACGCGGATATCCTTCGACATGGCAAGGAGCATTTTGCGGATATTCTCCACGCTCTGCTCTTCCTTGTCCTCCACGTTGATATTTTTCATCTTTGTCAGACCGTCCACGAGCATCGCCACTTCCTCGCCGAAGCGGGAGCGGATGATGTCGAGGTTTGTCTTGTCCGGACAGTCTTCCACGGTATCATGCAGAAAGGCTGCACAGACGGAATCGGTGTCGAGTCCGAGGGAGGTGACAATCTCCGCAACGGCAATCGGGTGGGAAATATACGGTTCCCCGCTGACACGGTACTGTCCTTCGTGCAGTGCTTTTGCATACAGGTATGCCCGCTCGATTTTCTCGATATCGTAGTTTTTTTCACTGCTTTGGATCACGGACAGAATTTTTTCGATTCCCGCAGATTCCATCGTTTCTTTCGTTTCATCTATAGCCATAATTATATTTTCTGACCGAAGTCAGCCTTCAGTTTTCTGTATATGTTGGATTTATCGAGATTGGTCTTGCTGTGCTGGTAAATATAGCGGAATACATAAATTTCCCGTTCAGCATCGTATTCCTCTACGCGCAGAAGATTGAGTTCATTGAACGTGAGAAGAATATAGCGGAGTTTGACATATCCGATTTTAAGCCCTCCCGTTTTCAAAAGATGCTGCAGCGCACGGATCGAAAACATTTCGTGTTCCACCCGCAGTTCCTTACGGAGTGTGCTGTATACAACGGCAAAATCATTTCTTGTCGGAACAATATTCTGTGCGGAAAACTCGTCGATTCCGAGATCCGTACCCTTCGCACCGCTGTGAATCCGCTGAAACAGCTCCCGTTCCGCTTCCTCCGACTGGAACTGTGCGCGGGACAGACGGACATCCTTGACAATCATCTGCAGATTCCTCTGATTCTGGTATTCATTGATGTCCAGCGTAAAAAGAATGTCCACGAGATCGCCGGGGTACAGGTCAAGATCGGACAGAGTCTGTCTGAAGCACATGGCGCTGATATAGTTATTATCCACTTTAAGCGTCAGGCGCGTATGCTTTCCTCCGCCGACAAGTGCCGCATCATAGAGCATGATTTTCCGTATGGCAAACACGGGCACGGGATTGGACACACCGTACGGCTCCAGACTGTACAGCTCGTTCGCCTGTTCCATAGTAACTTCCGACGGAATCAGCTCGCATTCCGCTTCCAGAACGGTTTTGCTGTCATTGTCCCCAAGGCACTGTCTTGCACATTCGTTGATACGGCATCTGAATTCGTCGAGATTTTCTCTTTTGATGGTGAGACCGGCAGCCAGTTCATGTCCGCCGTATTTTTCCAAAAGATCGGCACACTGGCTGAGCACATCAACGAGATTCATCCCCTTGACGCTTCTTCCGGAGCCCTTTCCGAGATCCTCCTGTCCGATTTCTTCACCCGATCCCTCAAAGGAAATGAGAATGGACGGGCAGCCGTATTTTTCCGTAATCCGCGACGCAACGATTCCGATGATGCCGTGGTGCCATGTCTCATCATCGAGCACGATCACGGGATCTTTTTCAAAATCATGCTGCATCGCAATGCGGGCGTATGCTTCTTCAATCATGCGGTTTTCTGTATCCTGCCGCTCATGGTTGATGGCGCAGAGCTTTTTGGCAATCGGTGCCGCTGTTTCGCAGTCCTGTGCCAGAAACAGCTCCACTGCCATAGAAGCATCGCGGATTCTGCCCGCTGCGTTGATGCGCGGTGCAATGGTATATCCGATAAAAGACGCGGTCACCTGCTTCTTTGTGTTGTACTTCGATTCAGAACGGGTCGCGTCGATCAGCTCGATCAACCCCGGACGGTCCGTGTTTTCGATGAGCGACAGACCGCAGCTGACAATCAGCCGGTTTTCGTCCCGGATCGGCATGACATCCGCCACTGTTCCGATGGCAACCAGATCCGCATACTCCTTCGATACCCGCCGCACACAGTCGATCATGCTGTCTTCGGGATGCATAACGGATTCAAGGGCACACAGCAGTTTATAGACCACGCCCACACCCGCCAGTTCCTTGAACGGGTAAAGGCAGTCCGGTCTGCGCGGATTCACAACGGCTTCGGCATCGGGAATCTCCGCGTGACACTCATGGTGATCCGTAATAATCAGCGTAATGCCGAGCTCCCTTGCCAGTCTCGCCTCCTCAACAGCCGTAATGCCCGTATCCACGGTAACGATGACATTGCATCCGTTTTCCGCCAGTTTGCGGACAGCACCTTCGGACATACCGTATCCTTCTCCGGAACGGCAGGGGATATAGTATGACACATCCGCATCCAGCGCCTGCAGATAGAGATACAGACTGCTGACCGAGGTTACGCCATCTACGTCATAGTCCCCGAAAATCACAATCTTCTCTCCGTTTTCCACAGCCTCCAGAATGCGGACAGCTGCTTTCTCCATGTCCTTCATGATGAAGGGATCGTGAAGCTGTTCTTCCTCCTTTGTGAGAAACGCTCTGGCATCCGACGCCGATACGCAGCCGCGGTTGTACAGCAGCTGTGCAGTCGGCGGTGTTACACCGAGCTCCCGTGCTATTTCCTGCACGATCGGGTTGTCGCAAATCTGTTCATGCGTAGCGGCAACAACCCACTTATTCTTATACTGCATTCGTTCTACTCTCGCTTATATATAAAATTTTATTATTATCTTCTATTATCTTCACACCATAATCGTTTTTCTTTTGCGTTTTCTTTTGCGCGGACTGCATCAATCCTTCAGGCGGCTGACAATCACAATTTCCGGTGTTCTTTTCGCAATTTTTCTGTCAAAGAGTGCGATGCCGCAGAAAGTCAGCGCAAATCCCAGAGCCGCCGAGAGAACGGACCACCCGCTGCTCTCCGTCAAAGCAAATACGGCTGTGTAAAACAGGGCGCAGACGACAATCGGCACAAGAAAGACCAGTGCCGCGTATCCGAGTACCCGTCTGCTGTCCGTTTCGACTTCGACACGATCGCCGGGCTGTGCCCCGATGGTATTATATGCTTTTGCTTTCATTTTGCCGCCGGAGGAAACCAGTCCGGTAATGTCACAATGTCCGCCGCAGCCGCCGTTTTTTTCACAGCCTTCGCACATGGATGCACGGCTGACTTCGATCTCTGCAATCTTTCCTTCCGTTTTCAGAACAACAGCACGCTGGCGCATATTCTTCCCCCGTTTTATTCAAGGCACCGTTATTTTTCAAGCGGCGCGTATTTTTCGATGATTTTCTGTGCGACACGGATTCCGTCCACAGCCGCACTGACAATACCGCCCGCATATCCCGCGCCTTCCCCGCACGGATAGATATCCGGATGACCGACAGCGGCACAGTCCTCTCCGCGCAGAATGCGTACAGGAGCAGAAGTTCTCGTCTCCACACCGGTCAGCGGCACATAGGATGCGTCGTATCCCTTGATTTTTCTGCCGAAATCCGTCAGCCCCGCTTTCAGCATTTCCGTAACAAACGGCGGAAAAATGGCGGTAAAATCGCACGGTCTGACGATGCCGTCCCGATAGGTCGGCACAATTTTCGTGTATTCCGTTCCGCTCTTTCCGTCAAGCAGATCACCAACGGTCTGCATGGGTGCCGTATAATCACCTCCGCCTGCACGGAATGCGGCTTTTTCAAGATTTCTCTGAAACTCGATGGCTTTGCACGGATCGGAACCGTAATCTCCCGGAAGCACGGACACACAGACAGCCGCATTGGCGTTTCTGCCGTCCCGTGCACGGGTGCTCATGCCGTTTGTGACAACGCCGCCTTCTTCACTTGCGGAAGGAACGACCGTCCCGCCCGGACACATACAGAAGGTATAGCAGCCGCGTTCTCCCTGCCGGTAGGAAAGCTGGTATTCCGCATGACCGAGAGCGGCATCGCCGGCATATTCCCGGAACATCGCCGTGTCCAGATCCGTCTGCAGATGCTCTGCACGCACACCGACGGAAAAAGGCTTCGGTTCCAGGAGAAATCCCGCCTGCATCAGTTCAGCATAGGTGTCCCGTGCGCTGTGTCCGGCTGCAAGAATGAGCGCGCCGTAGGAAATTCTTTCTCCGCTGACAGTCAGACTGCCCGAACCGATCTTTTCCGCTTTTGCCAGATAGCGGATTTCTCCGCCAAGCTGCCGGATGCGTGCATCTGCCTGCCGGATGACTTCACGCAGGATGTCGGTACCGATATGCGGCTTTGCTTTATAGAGAATATCGTCCGGTGCGCCAAGGGTGCAGAGTGTTTTCAGCACATAGGCAATGAGCGGATCGTTGATGCGTGTCGTCAGCTTGCCGTCGGAAAAGGTTCCTGCGCCGCCCGCGCCGAACTGGATATTGGTTTCTGTATCGAGCACGCCTTCGCGCATGAATGTTTCCACGGCTTTCACACGGCTGTCCACATCGGCTCCGCGTTCGAGAATCAGCGGCTTATATCCGTTCTCCGCCAGAAGAAGTCCCGCAAAGATGCCTGCCGGACCGAAGCCGACAATGACCGGACGTTCGGTGAGCATTTTTGTTCCCGGGTTCAGTTCCAGCACAGCTTCGGAAAACTGTTTGAACGCGGGATCGCGCAGTGCTTTTTCCGGGCACTCCACTTCTGCATAAACCGTATAGACAAAGGAAATCCCTTTGCGCGCGTCGATGGATTTTTTTGAAATCTGCAGATTTTTCGGATTGGCTCCGGTTTTTTTATGAATCAGCGATGCCGCTTTATGGATCGCCTCCGCATCAAAATCCCGTCCGTCCGCACGGTACTGCACCCGTATATCATTGATCTGTATCCGCTGGATATTTATCATCTGTTCAGTTCAAAAAAGTTACGTTGATATCGTAGGTTCCGATTTCGAGAAGTTTATCGCTGTCCGCTGTGTCAAAAATCACATCTGCACGGACGCGAATCGTCCCTGTGTTGGTCTTGGAATAGGGGCTCATATCCAGTTCCAGAATGATGTCCTCGTACTGCAGAGAGACGATCGCGTCATAAGTTCCTATGACAGAAATCACCACGGGAGATTTATCCCATGTGTACTCTACGCCGCTTCTGGCACCCGTATCGACAATATTGCTGCTCGGAACCGTAATTCTTCTCGATATGATCTCATCCGACATGACAATGGTGATATCGGCAGCATTGCTGCTGAGCGTCAGGCCTTCCGCCGCTTTCAGCTGCACGG
>JAFQLN010000224.1 GCA_017414585.1 Clostridia bacterium
AATAACAAAAAATGACTATAACTCGCTACTTCCGCTCCAGCGTGAAATTGCCGCGCTTCATGTATGCGGACGCCCTAATCGTTTCCTGTGGACACATCAATTTCTCTCCGGATCGGTTTGACGAATTTCTTTCAAACGGCAATTCTCTCGGACTTCTTGCTGAAGAAAACGGAAAAACTGTCGGATTTGTCTTTGCTTATATACGTGAAATAATCAATCATCCGGTACTTACTGACAGCAGAATTCTGTATATTGATGATCTCTGCGTTCTTTCGCAAAACAAAGGCAGCGGCATCGGAAGTATGCTGATGGATGCCTGTACAAACTTTGCACAGAGAAAAGACTGCAGCAGAATTCTGCTCGATGTACATACATTCAACCGGGATGCGATCGCGTTCTATGAAAAAATCGGTTTTGCACCGCGAAAAATCCAGATGGAAATGCATATGAAAGAAACAGGAGAACAATCATGATGAACGGAAGGGGCACACAGACCATCCGCACGCCACGGCTGACTCTGCGCAGATTTGAACCGGATGATGCGGCGGCGATGTACAGAAACTGGGCAGGAGATGAGAAAACGGTAAAGTATCTTTCATGGGATATCCACGAATCAGAAAACCTCACACGTGCCCTGCTCACACAGTGGAGTGAAAACTACAAATCCTCGGAATACTATAACTGGGCGATGGAATATGAAGGAGAAGTCATCGGAAACATCTCGATTGTCCGGCAGTCAAAGAACTATTACGATTTCATGGAATTCGGTTACTGCATGGGCTCGTGTTGGTGGGGACGCGGACTGATGAGCGAGGGCGTATCCGCGGCTGTCGATTATCTTTTCCGCACAGCTGCTGTCAGCCGCCTCGTCATCCGCTACGCTGCTGAAAACACTGCTTCCGGCAGAGTTGCCGAAAAATGCGGCTTTACCCGGGAAGGCGTCGAACGGGGTACATATCTTGCCCGTGACGGACGGCATCTTGATCTGGTGGTTACTTCACTTCTGCGCAGTGAATGGCAGCAGCGCGGAACCCGGGATCGGATTGTTCTTCATACACCGCGGCTGATCCTGTGTCCGCTCACAAGGAAGGATTACGATGCAGTCCGTGCGTATGCCTGTGATCCGGACAATATGAAATTCATGTACCGTGGGTGCATGAACGAAAAGGCTGTCCGGGATTTTCTCCTGTCATGCGAACGAAACTGGGCACTCGATGAACCGGACATTCTCGAATTTGCCGTTGTCCTTCGTGAGAATGAAAAGGTCATCGGCAATCTCGGTTTCTCCGGCAGAGAAGACGGTTTTGTATGGTGGATCCTCCATCCGGCGTATCACAGGCAGGGATATGCATCGGAAGCTGCCGCGGTGCTTTTTGATTATGCGTTCCGCGAACGGAAACCGAGACGCATCAATACAACCTGCGACTGCGAAAACACCGCCTCATGGAAGCTGATGGAAAAACTTGGCATGGTACGGGAGGGAATATCGAGAAAAGCGCGTCCGAACGGTCACGATGAACTTGTTTATTCCATCCTGCGTGAAGAATGGGAAGAGGCACACAGCGGAACTTCAATCGTCCGCTGACCACGCCTTATGCCACGTTAGGACAACTGTTCGGTCAGGATGAACAGGATAAATCTGCACAACTTCAAAAAAATTCTTACATTGTATATTTATTTATGCCAAGTTTTATGATATAATATAATAATGTAATTGATTTTTATAAACTCAGTACGAAAGGTACTTTCCATTATGTGCGGTTTTATCGGCTTTACAGGAATTATCGACCATCGTGAGGATGTTATCCGCCGGATGGCAGACAGAATTATCCACCGCGGCCCGGATTCCGACGGTTATCATATCAGCGGAGAAAACAATGGCGACGCCATCACGCTCGGTTTCCGCCGGCTTTCGATCATCGACCTCTCCGACGGTTCCCAGCCCATGTACAACGAAGACGGTTCCGTCGTCATCGTTTACAACGGGGAGGTTTACAATTTCATACAGGTGCGTGACGAACTGATCGCAAACGGTCATGTTTTCAAAACACGCTGCGACACGGAAACACTCGTCCACGGTTATGAAGAATGGGGCGAACAGCTTGCCTCGAAGCTGCGTGGGATGTTTGCTTTTGTCATCTGGGACAAAAAAACAGCGACCCTGTACGGTGCCCGCGACCCGTTCGGCATCAAGCCGTTCTACTATTCTGTTCTTCCAGACGGAAACATCCTCTTCGGCTCGGAAATCAAGTCGTTTTTAGAACATCCCGCATTCACGCCCCGGGTCAACGAGAATTCCCTCCGTGCCTATCTGACTTTCCAGTACTCCTCGCAGGAAGAAACCTTCTTCAAGGATACTTTCAAGCTCCCGCCGGCACATTATTTTGTCCTGAAAAACGGAAACATGACGAAAACGCGCTACTGGGATGTGGATTTTTCAAAGAAGACTTCCCTCTCCTATGATGAATGCGTAGAACAGCTCGACGCACGGGTACATGAATCCGTTGCCGCCCACCGCATCAGCGATGTCAAGGTCGGTTCATTCCTCTCCGGCGGCGTGGATTCCTCCTATATCACCGCAACCCTCATGCCGAACGACACGTTCTCGGTAGGCTTCAATTATGAGAAATTTGACGAAACCAGTGAAGCCAAGGAGCTTTCCGAACGTCTTGGCGTACAGAACTATCTGAAGCATCTCACAGCCGACGAATGCTTCGATGCCTTTGCAAAAATTCAGTACCACATGGATGAACCGCAGTCCAATCCTTCTTCCGTACCGCTGTATTTCCTGTCTCAGCTTGCGGCACAGCACGTTACGGTTGTTCTTTCCGGTGAAGGCGCGGACGAAATCTGGGCGGGCTATGAAGAATACGACGTCCGCGGACTTTCTGCAAAGTACAGAAAAGTTCCGGGTTTCCTCCGCCGTGGGGCTGCAGGCATTGCAAAGCATCTGCCTTACTTCAAGGGACACGATTTCATCATCAAAAACAGCGGCAGACCCGAAGATCATTTCATCGGACAGGCGCTTGTATTCCCCGAAAAAGAAGCGGCTGCCATCCTTCGCGGCAAATACCAAAAAGGTCCGTCCGTCAGCGACATCACATCGCCGATCTACGCACGCACAAAGGGACTGACGGAACTGGAAAAAAAGCAGTATCTCGATCTCAATCTCTGGCTGCCCGGCGATATTCTCCTGAAAGCCGACAAAATGTCGATGGCGCATTCGCTGGAACTCCGCGTGCCGTATCTGGACAAAATCGTCATGGAAGAAGCGCAGATGCTTCCGTCCTCGTATAAAATCGACGGAAAGGACACCAAAGCCGTTCTTCGTACAGCAGCAAACAAAACGCTTCCCGATGCATGGGCACACAGACCGAAGAAGGGCTTCCCCGTGCCGATCCGTCAGTGGCTCCGCGAAGACAAGTATTACGGCATGGTCAGAGATGCCTTCTCCTCCGATGCGGCTGCGGAATATTTCAACGCCGATATGCTCTCAAAGCTGCTCGAGGATCACAAATCCGGTGCGGCAAACAACCAGAGAAAAATCTGGACGGCGTACACCTTCCTCACCTGGCACAAGCAGTTCATGGAATAAGATTCCATTTCATCAATCGAGGTTTCATCATGGATAAACAAATCACGCCCGTTCTTCTGGGAGCGGACCTCAACTGTTACAATGTAGCGCGTGCGTTCCACGAACAGTACGGCGTCAAGTCCTACGCATTCGGACGCTACGCAGTATCGGCTACCAAATATTCTAAAATCATTCATTTCAGAAGCATTCCCGACATTGACAAAGACGAAGTCATGCTCGACACCCTTCATCGGTTTGCGGATGCGCATATCGGAGACAAACTCATTCTGTTCGGATGCACGGACGACTATGCCGCGATGATCATCCGCAACCGGGACGAGCTGTCCGACTACATTATTCCTTATCCGGGGGAAGAAATGCTGACTACTGTTGCGAAAAAAGCATCGTTCTACGAAACCTGTGAAAAGTACGGCATTCCTTATCCGGGCACGGTCATTCTCTCCGGCAAAACAGCAAAGTCTGAGCTGACGGAAGACAAACTCGGATTCGCCTATCCGATCATTGTCAAGCCTTCGTCCAGTGCGGACTACTGGAAGCATGAGTTTTCCGGCATGAAAAAAGTATACACCGCGTCCTCTCCCGAAGAAGCGGAAGCGATTCTTAACGAAATCTATTCGGCAGGTTATCCCGACAAGATGATTCTGCAGGAAATGATCGACGGCGGTGACTCGCAGATGCGTGTATTCACGACCTTCTCCGACCACACAGGAAAAGTCCGCGCGATGTGTCTCGGGCACACGATGCTTGAAGAACACACGCCGAAGGGTCTCGGCAATCATGCGGCAATCGTGACGGAACCGGTTTCTTCCCTGCCCGTTGCCGAAAAAATCAAAGATATGCTCGAAGCGATGCACTACACGGGTTTTGCAAACTTCGACATCAAGCTGCGCGAAGGTACTTCGGACGATTTCCGCGTTTTTGAAATCAATCTCCGGCAGGGACGAAGCAATTTCTATCTGACCGCATCCGGACTCAATGTCGGCAAACTGGCAGCGGAAGTTTTTGAATCCGAAGGCAGTGACTGCATCCGTGTGGAAAAATCCGTTTTCTGGCATCATATCCCGCGCTCTACCGCATACAAATACACAGAGGACAGAGCACTTGCCGCGAAAGCCAAAGAGCTTGACCGTGCAGGGCTTGAATCGTCTTCGGTCTGGTACAAACCGGATCTCTGTCTCAATCCGCTTCGCTTTATCTGTGTTGCGGAACAGCTCAGACGTCAGAAAAACAAGTTTAAAATCTATTATCCCAAAAAACCGTAAAATTCCCCGGTCGGGGCATAAGAGGTGAAACGATGGAACAGAAAAGGCAGCTTCTCGGGATTATCGGCGGACTCGGTCCCATGTCCAGCGCATATTTTTATGAGCTGATCACCGATCATACCAAAGCATCGCGCGATCAGGAACACATGGATATCATCCTATCGAGCCGTGCAACCACGCCAGACCGCACCGACTATATTCTGGGAAAAAGCAGTGACAGTCCTCTGCCCGCCATGATTGCCGATGCCCGATCGCTCGAAAACTACGGCGCGACCGCAATTGTTATTCCCTGCAACACTGCGCATTATTTCATCGAAGAAGTGCGCAAATCCGTTTCCGTCCCCATGCCGAGCATTATTACGGAAACCGTCCGGCATATTAAGAAATGCGGCTATGCAAAGGCGGCTGTCCTTGCTACGGCAGGTACAATTTCCACTGAAACCTACCAGCGTGAACTGACTGCTTTCGGGCTTGATTATATGATCCCCGATGAAAACGGACGAGAAAAACTGATGGACATTATTTACAGCGATGTCAAACGCGGCGTCATCCCGCCGAAAGAAAAGCTGTACGCAGTGACGGACCCGATGTTTGCGTCCGGATGTGACTGCGCGATTCTCGGATGCACCGAACTTTCCCTTATCGGCAGACAGATGCACGACGAACGCTTTGTTGATTCTCTGGAAACGCTCGCCGCCTGTGCCATCCGTCTGATGGGACACGAAATCACCGGTTTTGCCCCAAGTTTTTCAATCACTGAGGAATAATTATGTCTTTTACCCTGTGTGAACTTCTCGAAAATCATCTCTGTACCGTCTGCGGAGATGCTTCAGCCGTTACAGTAACCCGGCTTGAATACGATTCCCGGAAGGCAGCAGACAGCGGAACACTGTTTTTCTGTATGCCCGGCGCCCGTCTGGACGGACATGATTATGCCGCCAGAGTATATGAAGCCGGCTGCCGTGCTTTTGTTGTGGAGCACACAGTCGATCTTCCGGCGGATGCCGTTCAGGTAATCGTAAAAACATCGCGGGAGTCTCTGGCACTACTGTCTGCAAAATTTTACGGCAATCCCGCAGGCAAACTGCAGCTGATCGGTATTACAGGCACCAAAGGAAAAACGACCA
>JAFQLN010000225.1 GCA_017414585.1 Clostridia bacterium
GAAGAATTACAGCTACACGGTCGTTGACGGCGATGTGTACTACCGCGAAAACTCCCGTATGGTGAAGCCGAATCTGAACGCCACCGCACAGGAGCGTGTGAAAGGCATGGTGGAACTGCGGGACTGTGTACAGAATCTTATTGACCAGCAGCTGAACGGCGGCACGGATGAGGAAATCACACAGTCTCAGGCACAGCTGAATCAGTTATACGACAACTATACTGCGAAATACGGCTTAATCAACGACCGTGCCAACCGTGCGGCGTTTGCGGACGATTCCTCGTACTATCTGCTCTGCTCCCTTGAAATTCTCGATGAAGAACAGCACCTCAAGCGCAAGGCGGATATGTTCACGAAACGCACCATCAAGGAGAACACTGTCGCAACCTCCGTTGATACCGCCGCCGAAGCACTGGCGCTGTCCATCTCCGAAAAAGCGCGGGTAGATATGCCGTATATGTCCCAGCTCACGGGTAAATCCGAGGAAGATCTCGCAGACGAACTGCGCGGTGTCATATTCCGTCTGCCCGAATCTCCGCAGACTTTCGTGACAGCGGACGAATACCTCTCCGGCAATGTCCGTGAAAAGTTAAAGGTTGCAGAACGGTACGCCGAAATCAATCCCGATTTCTCCGTCAACGTGGAAGCACTCCGCGCCGCACAGCCGAAAGACCTTGATGCATCGGAAATTGAAGTCCGCCTCGGTGCAACATGGATTGACAAGTCGTATATCCGCGAGTTCATGATCGAACTGCTCGATCCGCCGTTCTATCTCCGCCGAAAGATCGACGTGAACTACTCCGAATTTACGGCGGAGTGGAACATCAGCGGCAAGAGCGTGGACAGCAGCAACATCAATTCGTTCTACACCTACGGCACCGATCGGGCAAGTGCGTACCGGATTCTGGAAGACACGCTGAATCTCCGCGATGTCCGAATCTACGATACCGTCACCGATGCCGATGGGAAAGAGCGCCGTGTGCTGAACGCAAAGGAAACCACCCTTGCCCAGCAGAAACAACAGGCGATCAAGGACGCTTTTCAGGAGTGGATCTGGAAAACGCCCGACCGCCGTCATGCGCTGGTGCAGAGGTACAACGAGCTGTTCAACTCGACCCGTCCGCGCGAATACAACGGCGAACATATCACGTTCAACGGAATGAATCCCGAAATCGCCCTCCGCGAACATCAGAAAAACGCCGTCGCACACATTCTCTACGGCGGAAATACCCTGCTTGCACACGAAGTTGGTGCCGGGAAGACGTTCGAGATGGTCGCGGCGGCAATGGAATCGAAACGTCTGGGACTGTGCAATAAGCCACTCTTTGCCGTTCCGAACCACCTGACCGAACAGTGGGCAGCGGAATTTCTGCGGCTGTATCCGTCAGCGAATATCCTCGTCACCACAAAAAAGGATTTTGAACCGGCGAACCGTAAGAAATTCTGTGCGCGTATTGCCACGGGTAATTATGATGCCATCATCATGGGACACTCGCAGTTTGAGAAAATACCGATGTCGAAAGAGCGGCAGGAGCAGCTTCTGCAAAGTCAGATTGAGGAAATCACGGACGGTATTGCGGAATTGCAGGC
>JAFQLN010000226.1 GCA_017414585.1 Clostridia bacterium
AACAAAGAAGACTGCGATGCCAGAATCTTAGAGCTTGAAAACAAGTTCTCCCGGCATGTTGAAGCTTCATCGTTTGATTCTAATGCACAAAACTCAGACAATCCCGGTTCCGGTTTTGCAGGCAATCTTGAAATGCCAAACATCATTTTCCTTCAGCTCGAATCCTTCTACGATGTAAACAACATCAAGGGCTATGAATACAGCACAAATCCCCACCCCGTTTACTCAATGCTTAAAGAAGAACTCCCCGGTGGAAAGCTTACAGTCCCATCAATCGGTGCAGGAACTGCAAACACCGAGTTTGAGGTTATGACGGGCATGGATGTTTCGTTCTTCGGTATTGCAGAATATCCCTATCTTTCGGTTCTTCAGGATCAGACATGCGAATCGATTTGCTACAATGCAAAGGCCATGTCGTCTTCGATCACGCAGCCGCTGTTCCAGATTTCCATCGCGAAGTTGCCTTCGAGCTTTTCAAAGTAACGCGCGGGCGTGGAGCTCCATTCGGGATGGCAGTATACGGTCAGATTGTTCTTCGCGTGGATTTCGTCGAGGTAGGGCTGGTATTCTTCCTGATTCTTCGCCTTGCCGGACTCGAGACGTTCGTCCTGTTCGTAGCCGTTGCCGTCCTCCTTCGCGGGACCGATGCAGACGGTGTGGAAGCAGCGGAAGCCCTTGCCGCGCTCAAACGTGTTGTCGTATTCCATGCCGGGGAGGATCGTGATCGGCACCTCCGGTGCGAAATTGGTGTAGTTGTAGTACCGGTGGTCGGTCAGCGCGAGAAAATCGTATCCGTTTTCGTAATGGAGACGGATGACCTCTTCCGGAGTTCCGCGTCCGTCGGATCGTGTGGTATGGCAGTGAAGACCGCCCTTCAGCATTTTATCGTTTCCGCCGAATGCCTGCTGCTGTTTCATAATGTTGCTTCCTTTCAATGATGAATTTCACGGTATCGGTCAGTGACCTGTATGGACATTATACAATATTGATCGCAAAAACACAAGACAAATTGGCGATTTTTTGCCCGTCCGGTTGATTTACCCCCGGATGTGTGCTATAATCCATACCAGAAATGCTTTTCTGAATCAGGATAAGCCTCATTTTTCAAGGAAAAGAGAACGACAAAATGATACCCATACCGCAGCCCATCCGAAAGCTCCTCCTGCCGGAATACATGGTCCGTCCGGATCAGAAGCTCGGCGACGACTACCCCGCCGGGGAAATGTACCGCAATTTTGTCCGGATCGCATGGCCCGCGCTGATGGAGTCCATCCTGATCGGTCTGATTTCGTTCGTGGACTCCGTCATGGTCTCCACCGTCGGGGAAACCGCCGTTGCCGCCGTCGGTCTGACGAACCAGCCGAGGCTGCTGTTCTACGCAATCTTCCTTTCTCTGAGCATCGCCGTCAATGCCATGGTCAGCCGCCGCTTCGGAGAGAAAAATCAGGAAGGTGCGAACCGCTGCCTTGCGATGGTTCTGCCGCTGGCGTTTATTCTGTGTGCGGTCTTCACCGTGATCGCCTTTGCGGTGTCGCGTCCGCTGCTTCTGTTCGCGGGGGCGCAGCAGAACTAATTAAAACTAGCAGTAAACTATAAAGCGGAAAAACAAGATAATATAATCCCATTCCGTTTGTTCCTAAAATATTTGTTAACGGAATTTTATATAGTGCACCAACAATC
>JAFQLN010000227.1 GCA_017414585.1 Clostridia bacterium
ACAAAATCGAGGCGTGTTATTCTTCGCCCGATTTACTCGGACATACTCCACGGAAATTACCTGCCGCAGTCTGACAGTGTTGACCGGACAGCAACCTCCCGCTTCTTCGCACATCAAGTGACACTATTTTACCATATATAAACGCAAAAATCAAGAGTTTTCTTCGTATTTTCTTCGTTTGTCCGGCATCTTAGTAGTAGAAATTTCCCGAAATTGCTCCGACACTTTTGTATATTTTAACGAACAACTTTTTTCGCCCCTCCCCCTCAGCAGGATGCTTCCCGGCAAAAATTAAGAGATGATTAAATTCTCCCGGATTTGTCATTCCCTCTTGTATTGCGGCGGATTTTATGGTATTATTATAATGTATATTTTCATTGGATTTTTCCGAAAGGCAGTACGCATGAACCAGAATCACACCCCCGTATCCGAACGATTTCTTCGTTTTTATAAAATCGCGGTGTTCGTCTTCCCCGCACTCGCACTTCTGACAGCCATCGGCTATTTTCTCACAATGAAAACCGCCTTTGATCCCGTCATCGGTCATGTCGATCCGGCATCCGGCGTCTTCATTCTTACCATGGCAGCCGTCCTGCTCTCCCTTATCGGCACGCTGGCAGCCGCTCTGCTTATCCGCCGCACAGCTTCCCTGACCGCTGTTCCCGACGAAAATCCCGTCACCGTGTTCGGCGCAGTCCTCGCGGCAGGCGCAGGCGCATTCTCGCTCTTTCCCGCAGCACTCGACCTGATGCGCGGCGCAGCCCTCTCCAAACCCGCACTGATTGCGGCAGTGCTCTTCCCCTTCATCGCCGTATCCATGATTCTTTCCGTCATCCCCTCTCTGCGGCAGAGCAAAGGCAGACAGTTCTGCGCGATCCTCGCTGCTGTCGCCGTCAATTTCTCCATGTTCGCGGATTATTTTGACTTCACCCTTCCGCTCAACAGCCCCGTGCGCAATTTCACCACCGCCGCAAAAGCCGCCGTTCTTCTCTATCTTCTTTCCGAAGCAAGATTCTCCTTCAGCATGAACAGCGGCAGACCCACGCTGCTTTTCACCGTATGTACTTCCGCACTGACCGCATCCGTCACGCTCGGATTTTCCGTCGGCGCAATCCTCTCCGTTTCTTTCAGCGGACTGTCCGCCAACCCGAATCCGCCGATGCTCACCCTTGTCCTCTGTGCCGCATTCGGCATCCACGCCGCCGGTCGTCTCTTCTCGCTCATCCCCTGCATCGGCGCATACCGCGAAAAAGAACCCGACAAAGCGAAAAAAGCCTAAATCCGCAGTATCTCCCTTCATTATTACTGAACATTCACCCGAAAAAGGAGTATATAGATATGGACAACGAAATCAAGCTGACCCTTGACCCGAATGCCGGCACCGCCGCCGCTGCAGCTCCGAAAGCCCCCGAACCGACCGTGGCTCCTCCCACCGAAGCCCCCGCAACAGGCGCCGCAGCCGCAGAAAATGCCTATACCCTCGAAAAGATGCAGTTCACGGAAAGCGAACAGAAAGCCATCGACGATTTTTCCAAGCAGATCGACATCACCAACTCCTCCATGATTCTGGGCTACGGTGCCGCCGCACAGAAGAAAATCTCCGATTTCAGCGACACCGCGCTCGGCAGTGTCCGCAACAAGGATTTCGGCGAAGTCGGCGGCATGATCACCGACCTGATCGCCAATCTGCGCAATCTCAACGAAGATGCGGAAGACGACAAAGGTTTCCTCGGCATTTTCAAGAGCACCAAGCGCAAGATTGAGAATCTCAAAACCAAGTATGACAAATGCGAGAACAGCGTCAACGACATCGTTGCGATTCTCGAACAGCACCAGATCACCCTGCTCAAAGATGTCTCCATGTTCGATGAGCTTTATGAAATGAACCTCACCTATTTCAAGGAACTGTCCATGTACATCGTCGCCGGCAAGCAGCGTCTGGCAGAAGAACGCGCAACCACACTCGTCGATCTGAAAAACAAAGCCGCACAGTCCGGTCTGCCCGAAGACGCACAGGCGGCGAACGACTTTGAAGAACAGTGCATCCGCTTTGAACGGAAGCTGCACGACCTCGAACTGACCCGCATGGTCTCCATCCAGATGTCTCCCCAGATCCGCATGGTACAGAACAACGACACCATGATGACCGAAAAAATCCAGACCGTCATCATGAACACCATCCCTCTCTGGAAGAGCCAGATGGTCATCGCCCTCGGCATCGAGCACTCCCGCCAGGCGATGGAAGCCGGCCGTATGGTCACCGACATGACGAACGAACTTCTGAAAAAGAACAGCGAAGCGCTCCGTCAGGCGACTGTCGATATCACCAGAGAAGCCGAACGCGGCATCGTCGATATCGAAACGCTCACACACACCAACGAACAGCTTATTGCAACCCTTGATGAAATCCAGACTATCCAGAAGGAGGGACGCGACAAGAGAATCGCCGCCGAAGCCGAACTCGGACGTATCGAAACCGAGCTCAAGAACAAGCTGATCGGCATGCGCTCCTGATTCCGCACACCGCTATGAAAAACACTGCTTTTTATAAAAACCTGCACATCGCCGTAACCGTACTCCTGCTTGCCTGCTTCCTTTTTGCGGCGGCACTTCCGGCATTTGCGGCATATCCGAAAAAGGACGACAATATCGCGGATGAAGCCGGCGTTCTTTCCGAAGGCACCATCCGTACCATCAAGACCACCAACGCATCCCTCGAAAAAGACCTCGGCGTAACCATCGCTGTCTGCACAGTCAAGACAACCGGCGAAACCGATATCGCGGAATATGCCGCGGGACTATTCAAGAGCTGGAAACTCGGCGAAGGAATTCTCCTTCTCATTGCCTCCGAAGATGAAAACTACTACTTCCTCCAGTCCACGGGTGTGGACAAGATCATCACGAACGATGTTCTTGCCGAAGTCCGCAACGGCTATCTCGAAACAGACTTTGCGTCCGGCAACATCGACCGCGGGGTGATGAAATCCGTCTCCCGCCTGTCCTCCCTGCTCGTGAGCGGCTTCAAGGATCTCGCGGCGGCGGAAGATGAATCGGAAAGCACCGAAGGCGAAGAAAAAGGCACCACCATTGGCTCCGTACTCATCGGATTCTTCAAATTTCTGCTGTTTGTTGTTCTCTTTGCGATTCTGGCATTTGTGATTCTCTTCATCGCGGCGCTCTTCAACGACGACTGTGCGGCGCTCCTGCAGAAGTACGTCTTCCGCCGCGGCAGAGCCAATACCATGCAGCAGAATTACTATGACGAACGCCTTTACGGTCAGCCGCAGAGACGTCCGAATCCGAACAGCCAGCAGAGACGCCCGAATCCGAATGCATCCTATCAGCAGCGTCCCGTGAACCGTCAGTCCTATCCGCAGCAGGGTTACAGTCAGGGCTATGGCTATAACCGCAATCCTTATGCGCAGCAGGGCACACGAAATGCGGGCTACACACAGAATCCCAACGCACAGAACAGCTATGCACAGCTTCCCGCAGGCAATGCGAACGGTTCAGCAAACGGTGCATATCAGAACAGCTATCCCCAGCAGAACCGCACAACCGCTTACTATAACGCAGACGGTACCCCGCGCAGAGCTCCCGCACGCCCCGCAGGACAGCAGCCCCGCCCGATGAACGGGGACGAAACACGCGCATTCACCATTCCCAACCGCGACAATCGCTGACGCACAGCCGAAATCTCAAGCAAGGGTACACTTTACTATGATCTCCATCAGCACGAATCATCTCGCCTACCGCATCGGGATCCGCGAAATCCTCGGGGACATCACCTTTTCACTCGAGGAAGGCGACCGTCTCGGCGTGGTAGGCGTCAACGGCAGCGGCAAGAGTACGCTCCTGCGTCTGCTCTGCGGGGAATACACCCCCGATGAAGGCGCGGTTTTTATCGCAAAAGACAAGCTCGTCGGGATGCTCCATCAGGACGACGCGTTCAACATCATGGACCTCGCCGTATCGGAGGAACAGCGCGCACTCTCACCCGTGGACAGCACGGTTCTCGGGCAGATGTACGCCGTATTCCCCGACCTGTGCCGTGCGGAAATCCGTCTTGCCGAACTGCAGAAAGCACTCGACGAGGCCACCGCATCCGCTTTCCCGGACGAAACGCTCCTTACCCGTCTTTCCACAGAATATACCAACCTCAACAACCGCTACATCCGCGATGGCGGCATGCACTATAAGTCCCGCTGCCGCAGTATTCTCGTCAATCTCGGTTTCGGTGAGGAAACATGGTCATCTCCCGTCACCCAGATGAGCGGCGGACAGCGCACCCGTCTGGCACTGGCTCGGCTTCTGACGCAGGAACCGGATATTCTCATCCTCGACGAGCCGACGAACCATCTGGATACGGAAACAATGCAGTGGCTCGAAAACCATCTTTCTTCATACAGCAAAACGAAAACCGTCATCCTCGTCTCCCACGACCGTCTGTTCCTCGACCGCGTGACCAACAAAACGCTCGACATCGAAAATCAGCGCGCGAAGCTGTGGGGATGCGGCTATTCGCAGTACGTAAAGGAAAAGGAGGCATGGCGCAGGGAAAACGAAAAGCGGTACAACCTCCAGCAGAAGGAAATCGCACGTCTGGAAGCGTATATTGAACAGCAGCGCCGCTGGAACCGCGAACGGAATATCATCGCCGCCGAATCGAGAGAAAAGGCAATCGCCCGTATGGAAAAGGTGGAAAAGCCGAAAGCCCCGCCGAAATCCATCAGCTTCACGCTCAATTCCTCCGGTGAATCGGGGAACGAAGTGGCAGAAGCCAAGCGGCTGACGATGGGATTCGGTTCAAAAATCCTCTTCCGCGACCTTTCCTTCCTCGTCAAGAAGCACGACCGCCTCTTCATCACCGGTCCGAACGGCTGCGGCAAGTCCACCCTGATCAAGCTCCTGCTCGGACAGCTGGAACCGCTCGCCGGCACGATTGAGTTCGGCTACAATGTCACAGTCGGCTACTACGATCAGGAAAACCAGAATCTGGACGACGACAACACCGTTCTTGACGAGCTCTGGAACGCATACCCGAATCTGACTCAGACGGAAATCCGGAACACGCTGGCGCTGTTTTTATTCCGCGGGGACGATATCGAAAAGGAAGTGCGTGTCCTCTCCGGCGGCGAACGGGCGAGACTGACGCTGGCGAAGCTGATTCTCTCGAAGATGAATCTGCTCATCCTCGACGAACCGACAAACCATCTCGACATCGAATCCCGCGAAGCGCTGGAAAACGCCCTGAAGCAGTTCGACGGAACAATCATTGCCGTATCGCACGACCGTTATTTCACCCGTCAGCTGGCGACCCGCTTTGTGGATCTCGGCGAAGGCGGACGCGATTTCCGCGGAAGTTACGATGAATATCAGCTCTGGCACGAAAATCGGAAAGCGGAAGCCGAAACGCAGATCGCGCAGTTCACGCCCGCCGAGACAACGCAGAAGGAAGAATATCTCGAACGGAAGAAATCGAACGCGGAACGCCGCCGGCTCGAAAAGCGGAAAGCGGAAATTGCCCGCGAAATCAAAAAACTCGAAAAGGAGCTTGTGGACATCGACGATCTTTTATTCGGCGAAGCGGCAACGGATTATATCCGCGCGGCTGAACTCTCCGACCGGAAAATCACCGTTGAGGATCTGCTCATGCAGCTCTACGAAGAAGACGAAGAAATCGCCGCAGAGCTGGACGAGTAATGCATCCGCTATGCATCCTTATATAATAATAGAAGAAAAAAGCTGCCGTACTGGATTTCCGTTCCCCTGCGGCAGCTTTTGCTTTGTTCTGTTTATTCCATCTCCAGACGAATTTTCGTCTTCTTTGTAATCTCCGCGCAAATTTTCTCGCCGATGGCGTGTACATCCAGTCCGCACAGCCGTTCGAGGGAATCCCGATCTCCGTGGGGAATATGCGCGTTCTCCACAGCACAGACGGAGATATTCCTGAGCACCTGCGGATGCGCCGCGAGCTTTTCCCCGATCCCGCCGCAGCGCTGATGTTCCTCGATGACGAGAATCCGGTCGGCATTTTCGATTCTGCCGAGCAGTTCTTCCGTCAGCGGCAGGGGGATGATCTGCTCCAGTACAACCACCGTGAACGTCCACTGTCCGAAAACGGCAGACACATCGCACACGGCTTTCACGACATTTTCAGCAATCCGTCCGTATGTGAAAATGAGCATCTGCTTTTCCGTGAGCAAAGGACTTGCATTCCCCGCCGCAAAAGCAGCTGTTTTGTACGGTGCAAAAGTCGTTTTGGACGGTGCAAAAGCCGTTTTGGACGGTGCAAAAGTCTTTTTGTACAGTGCAGTACCGTCTTCCGCTGTCTTCCACTGTACGCCGCCGGGATACACCGCTTCGCCCCCCTTCGGATAACGGATGATGGAAATGCCCGTGTCCTCCCTTGCCTGTGCGAAGCAGGCGCGCCACGCCGCAAAGGTATCGGGGGAGAAGATGTGCATTCCGTCCAATCCGCTGAAGAGAGCAAGATCGCACAGTCCCTGATGGGTTACACCGTCGCCGGGAACCAGTCCCGCGTGGCTGAAGAGGAAGACCGCCTTCGCTTTCTGCAGAGCGACGTCGTGCCACATCTGGTCGTACACGCGCTGGGCAAAGGTGGTATACAGCACCGTCACGGGGAGCATTCCGCCGAGAGACAGTCCGCCCGCCATGGTTACTGCGTGTTCTTCCGCAATGCCCGTGTCGAAAAACCGCTCCGGGAAGGTTTGAGCAAAGGCAGTCAGACCGCAGCCCTCCGTCATCGCAGCTGTAATCGCGCAGATTCTTTCGTCCTCCTCTGCGGCACGCACGATTTCGTCCGATACGATCTCGGCAAACGTCTGCTTCGCGGGGGGATTTTTCCGGTTCTGCGCCTGCGGCATATCATCCGGTGCATCCGGTGAAAAAGCGCCGATGCTGTGATAGCGTTCGGGATGCGCTTCGGAAGGGGCAAAACCAAGTCCTTTTTTCGTGCGGATATGCACGATGACGGGACCGTTTTTCTTTTTCGCTTCCCCGAGGACGCCGATCATCTGTCCGAGATTGTTCCCGTCCGCCGGTCCGATATACTCCAGTCCGAACGACTCAAACCATGTTTCGGAATTGGTCAGTCTTTTGACCGTATCTCTCGCAGACCGTGCGGCACTGACCAGAGCTTCTCCGACTGCGGGAATCGCCTCCAGCGTTCGTCTGGCGTGATCCTTGAAGTTGAAATACCATGCGCTGGTCCGGATATATGCGAGGTAATCGGACAATCCGCCGACGTTTTTCGAGATGGACATTTCGTTGTCGTTCAAAACGAGGATGATCCGCAGATTCCGTAACGCGAGCTGATTGAGCGCTTCGTAGACCATCCCGTTGGTAAACGATCCGTCCCCGACGACAGCCACGGTCCACGCGCCGTTCTTTTTGAGCCGGTTCGCTTCCGCCATGCCGATTGACGCAGAGAGTGCCGATCCGCTGTGCCCGGCAGTCACCGCATCGTATCGGCTTTCCTCACGGTTCGTGAATCCGGAAAGACCGCCCGCCTGCCGGAGTGTATGGAAATCCCCGTACCTTCCGGTGAGCAGTTTATGGGCATAAGCCTGATGGCTGACGTCGAAAAAGATGGTATCGCGCGGGCAGCCGAACACGCGGTGCAGAGCAATGGTTGTTTCAACCATGCCGAGATTGGACGCCAGATGTCCGCCGTTCTTTGCGGTGGTTTCGATGATGGTTTCGCGGATTTCTCCGGCAAGCACGGGCAGGCAGCACGCTTTCAGTCTGTGCACGTCCTTTGGAGATTGAATTTTTGGCAGAATATGTTTTTCCATAGCAATTCCTTCAATCATAAGCAAAAGCTGCCGGTCATTCCACCCGCAGCTTCCGGTATTCACTCATCTGTCTTCCGCTTCCTTGGCGAGATTCGTGAATTTGGTATACCGTCCGATCCAGCCAAGCTTGACTTTTTCGAGGGAGCCGTGGCGGTTTTTCGCAACAATGACTTCCGCAACGGACTGATCAACGGTTTCTTCCTTGTAATATTCGTCTCTGTAAAGAAACAGAACGATATCCGCGTCCTGCTCGATGGCGCCGGAGTCTCTGAGGTCGGAAAGCATCGGACGTTTATCCGGGCGGTTTTCGGGACCTCGGGAGAGCTGTGCGCAGCAGATGACGGGGACTTTGAGTTCTTTGGCAAGCAGTTTCAGCCCGCGCGAGATATCGCCGACTTCCTGCACGCGGTTGTCGTTATGCTTATCCCCCTGCATAAGCTGGAGGTAGTCCACCATGACAAGACCGAGATTCTTGACGCGGCGCAGCTTCGAGCGCATGCCCGTTACGGTAATCCCGGGGGTATCGTCGATGAGGATTTCCGTTTCGGCGAGGCGGGACGAAGCGTGCGCAATAGCGTTCCAGTCCTCGGGGTCGAGGTTTCCGGAGCGCATTTTGTAGCTGTCAATCTGTGCTTCGCTGGAGAGCATACGGTTGGCGAGCTGTTCCGCGGACATTTCGAGGTTGAAGACGCAGACGGTTTTCCCGGTTTTGATAGCGGCTTCGGTGACGACATTCATAGCGAACGAGGTTTTACCCATACCGGGACGTGCGCCGATGAGGACAAGGTCCGCGTCCCCCATCCCGACGATGACGTTATCGAGTGCGTCAAAGCCGGTCGGCGTTCCGCGCAGGGCATCCGGATTCTGCGAGAGCTTGGTCAGCCGGTCATAGACCTGGATAAGCGCGTCGCGGATATGGATGAAGTTTTTGTTTTCCCGTCCTTCCGCGATGCGGAAAATCTTCGATTCGGCGTATTCGACGAGGGTTTCCGCTTCGTCTTCGCCCGTATAGGCGGCTTCCGCGATATCCTCACCGGCTTCGATCAGGAGACGGAGAACGGCTTTATCCCGGACGATCTTCGCGTAGTCCTTGGCGTTGGCTGCCGTCGGCACAGCTTCCGCAACCAGGCGCAGATACTCCCGTCCGCCCGATTCGTCATATGTACCCGACTGCACGAGTTCTTCGATGAGCGTGACCACGTCGATATTCTTCGATTTGAGGTACATCGACTGCATGGCACGGAAGATTTCCGCGTGCTCCGGCATATAGAAATCATCCGACGACATAATCGCCGCAATATCGTCCATACAGGCCGGATCAATCAGAATCGACCCAAGCAAAGACTGTTCCGCTTCCAGTGAAAACGGCATCCGCCGGTCAAGTTCTCCATTCATAGTGGTGAGGTCTCCTTTCGTCGGTTCTATTTTTGGGAGGTACTTTTGAAAAAGCACCTCCGGCGTTTTGCGAAGGGGTTCGGGGAGTGTACTTCTGATTTACCCTGTAAATCTTCAAATAGCATCTCCCCGTTATTTTTCTTACGAATGAACGAGAACGCTGAGTTTGCCGGAGATTTCGGGGTAGAGCTTGACATCGAGGGTGTAGGTGCCGTAGGCTTTGATTGCGTCATTAAGGACGAGCTTGCGCTTATCCACTTCGATGTCGAACTGAGCCTTGAGCGCTTCCGCGATATCCTTAGTAGTAACGGAGCCCTTGAATCTGCCGTCCGCACCGGGCTGTTCCACCTTGATTTTGACGATAATGCCCTGCAGCTTTTCCGCCGTTTCGCGGGCAGCCTGCTTTTCGAGTTCGATTTTGCGCAGTCTTGCGGCTTCCTTATTCTTGATATCGTTGAGGATCTTCGCGTCCGCTTCTACGGCGAGCTTCTTCGGGAAGAGGAAGTTGCGCGCGTATCCATCGGATACATTGATCAATTCATCCTTTTTGCCCTGTCCTTTGACATCCTGCAGCAGTACGACTTTCATGTTTGTATTCCTCCAAATGGGTTATTTTTGATTGATATAATCCGGTACGGGCTGTTCAGCCAACGTACTGGTCGATTGCTTTTTTGAGTTCGGCGAGAATTTCTTCGCTGGTTCTGCCCGTGCACTGTGCTGCCGCGGATTCGTAATGTCCGCCGCCGCCGAGCGCAGCCATAATCAGCTGGACGTTGATCGTTCCGTCGGAGCGGGCTGAGATACGGAGTGTATCGCCGATGCGGATCAGTGCGAAAGAAGCACGGATTCCGGAAACTTTGAGAAGGTTATTGGCAGCCTTTGCCGCGATGATATGGTCTGCGCTGTCGGGGTCATCCACCATGGTAATGGCGCAGCATCCGCGGTAGATTTCGACGTTCTGGCGGAATTTGGCTTCGCGCATATAGTCCTCGTAGGATTCGAGGAAGAGCGACTGGACGAGGGCAGGATCGGCGCCGCGGTCACGCAGGTACATGGCAGCGGAGAAGGTACGGGTACCGGTATTTTTTGTAAACTGCGCGGTATCGAGGGTAATGCCCGCGAGCATGAGCGTTGCTTCCGCCGGAGTGAAGTCGTCCTTCTGCAGAACCTGTTCGAGCATTTCCGCAACGATTTCACAGGTAGCGGACGCGGACGGTTCGATATATTCGACATCGGGTTCGCGCTTGAACTCGGCGTTCTTTCTGTGGTGGTCGATGATAGCGAGTTTTTCCGTTCTGCAGGCGAGTTCGGGAGCTTCGCTGCGGCTGAGGTCATTGACGTCCGCGACGATGACGAGAGTACCGGTTTCCATGAGGTCAAGTGCAGCTGTTCCGCTGACGAAGATACCGAGGAATTCCTCTTCCGGTTCAAGGATTGTGCGGCATCCGATCAGGTTGCGGTCGGCGGTATTGATGACGATATTGACCCGTGCGCCGCAGTACATGGCGATTCTGGCAAGGCCTGTGCAGGCGCCGAATGCATCGAAGTCCGCGTACTGGTGTCCCATAATGAGGACATTGGAGGCGGATTTCATGGCGGCCATGAGTTCATTGGAGACCACTCGTGCGCGGACATTGGTACGTTTCTGTACGGACTTGGTGATGCCGCCGTAGAAGTCCATGGAGGAGTCGCCCTTGACGGCAGCCTGGTCTCCGCCGCGCTGGAGAGCCATATCGAGTGCTGCGTGTGCGGCTTTTTCCTTGGCTTCATAGGAGCCGTGGATATTCGACACGCCCATGGAGATGGTGAGCGGCAGGTTGGTATCGCCCACACGGACAGCACGGACGCGGTCGAGGATATCGAACTTAGCGAGGATCATTTCGTCAAGCACGCGCGCTTCGGTGATAAAGAGGTATTTATCTTTTTCGTATTCTTTGAGGATACCGCCGTACTCATCCGCCCAGTCGCGGAGGATTTCGTCGATTTTTGCGGCTGCGGGGCGGTACTGTTCGCTGTCGTACTGCATCATTTCGCCGAGGTTATCAATGATGATATAGGACACGACCAGCTCGTCCCCTGCCATCTTATCGCTGAGGATATCGAGTTCGGTGGTTTCCGTTGTCATGACGAGCGCGAAGTCGTTATCGTCTGTTTTGATATGATTATACCGTGCGAGGAACGATCTTCCGTCGCAGGTGATTCTTGCGCCTTTTTCACTTCTGTCTCCGCGGATATCGGCAAGCGTCACGCCGAACAGTTCCGACACGGACTCGCCGTACAGTTTATTCTTTTCGGAATAAAGCGCCTCCGTCGCGGTATTATACCAGACAATCCGCTCATTTTTGTCACAGATGAACACGGGCGCGTTCATTTTGACGACAGCATCAAACATGATTCTGCCCATGACGGGAGCAAGCGTCTCATCCATCTTTCCCGTCTTCCGCTTCCGTTCAAGAAAATAATACGCAAGCGCACACAGTCCCGCGTACAGCACAACCATGCACGCGCCGAAAACCAGCGGACGCACCGCCAGTCTCGCAACTGCAAGGGCATACACGATCAGGCACACGATCGCGACGGCAAAGAAAAACAACGCTGTCTCTTGCCGGATGCCGCGCAAATCATTCTTTTGTTTTCCGTTTTTTGGCATATACTCAGCCTTTCTGTCTATAGTGGGGAGTGATTGCGGTAATGGGGTTTAGGGGGAAACGGTCGCTTCTTTGAAAAGAAGCTCCGCAAGAAACTTTAAACTGGCGCACGTTTTGGTTACAGACATAACGTGCAGTTGGTATGATAACGAGGGGGCGGGGGGAGATAAGCTGTTATGCTGAAGCTGAACGACACCGTATGCGTCCAAAGGATCAGAAATTTGTTCATACGGCTCATGGGGACCGCCGAGACCCCATTCGCCCACGCCGTGGAGAAAGTGCGGGATTTAGAAGCTAAGGGTAGAGATGGGTTTGGCTCGCGCGCGGGGTGGAGGTTTTTTATTCGTTATTGGGGGTTTTGTCGGGTTTTATCCATTTTTTCCGGATTACGACTGCTGCGCCGACAGCGGATGTGACGAGCAGAAACGGCATGATGCCGAGGAATGCAAATGCGAACAAAAGGACGATGGCTGCGAGCAGTTTTTCGCGGGTGAAATAGTAGAATTTATCTTCAAGAATCTGCATCAGTCCGCGCACACCGACAGCCGCGCACGGCAGGAGCATGACGTACTGCACGCTCCGGAGCATGACATACAGAAGGGGGTTATATTCCGCGGAAGTGAGCATGGTGAGAACGAAAATACCTGCGTAGACGACAGCATAGCTGAACGGCATGGTGATTTTCTGTGTGATTTCAATGAAGACGTCTTCGCAGTCGAGAATCCTAAAGGACAGGACAGCAAGAAAATCCACGAGCCATGCAAGCACGATGGCGAACACACCGAGGTAAGCGGGAAGCATGACGAACAGTTCCCTTGCCATCGCTTCCAGATAGAAAGCCGGGATCGTCAGTTCACCGGTAAGGGGTGTGCCCGCTGCACCGAGGAATGCGCTGTACACTTCTCCGATTTTTGCGGGAAGAACTTCCATATAAGCCTGCGCGAAAGCATCGAACGTATCAAAATGCATCCCGAGGAATGCAGTCATCGTAAGAATCGCGCATACGGAAACGGCAACAGCCAGTGCAGTCAGTCTGCGGAACCGGTTTTCCCGGCTGATGAGGGACACAGCGAAGACATAGGAAACGAACAGAAGCGATACGGAAATAACGACCGCCGCAAACAGATCCGCTCCCACGGCAAGCATCGCCAGAAACATCACCGGTGTCGCAAGCAGGGAGGCAAAACGCCGCCACAGCAGGATGAGCAGTGCATAAAAACAAACCGACAGCGGAAGGAAAAGCACACCCGCCAGTACGCCGAGCAGATTCTGCATATCAAAACCCGCCGCCATGTCCGCAGGAGAAGCCAGCTTTGCTCCCGCAGCAGCGAAGAGCGTCACGCCGAAGAGGAACAGCAGTGCTGTCGCAAGGGGCATTTCGGGAAGATCATCCCGACGGCGCATGACGGAAAAAATCCGGGAGCGGAACATCCGCAGCACGCAGCTGTACAGTCTGCCCATGCCTTTCCCTCCTGTGTAAACATAATAATCCTATTGTAAGGATACAGATAGTATATTATACCACAGATTCCGCAAAGGTTCAAGTATTCGCCTCAAAAATCATCTTGCATTTTCCTTCATTATATGATAAACTACAAATACTATATACAAAAACCAACTCCCCCCGCGCGCGAGCCAAACCCATCTCCACCCCCAGCCTGCAAATCCCGCATGCTCTTCACGGCGTGGGCGAATGGGGTCTCGGCGGTCCCCATGAGCCGTATGAACGAGTTTCTGATCCCTTGGACCCAATACAGTGCCGTTCAGCTTCACTTTAACTGCTTATTTCTCCCCTCCCCCTCTCGTTATCATATCAAATGCACGTTATGTCCGTAACCAAAACGTGCGCCAGTCTGAAAGTTTTGATGGGGGCTTGGGGGATACTTTTTCAAAAGTATCCCCCAAAAAACAAACCGTTCCCCCACGACCATCATAGACCATCATGAAAGGAGCCTGTAAACCATGGCTATTCTCACATATAACGACACATCTTTTCTTCTCGACGGCAAACCGTATACGATTATTTCCGGTGCGATGCATTATTTCCGGATTCCGCGGGAGTACTGGACGGATCGGCTTTTGAAGCTGAAGGAGTGCGGATTCAATACGGTAGAGACGTATACGTGCTGGAATCTGCATGAAGAGAACGAAGGGCAGTTCTGCTTTGACGGAATGCTTGATATTGCGGAATATGTCCGGACAGCACAGGCGCTCGGGCTGAACGTCATTCTCCGTCCCGGTCCGTATATCTGCAGCGAATGGGAGTTCGGCGGACTGCCGGCATGGCTGCTTTCCTATAAGGATATGGATATCCGCTGCAATGATCCCGTGTTCATCGAAAAAGTACGCAGCTATTACCATGCCCTTTTCGATCAGGTGCGCCCGTACCTCTCCTCGAACGGCGGCAATATCATCATGGTTCAGATCGAAAACGAGTACGGCTCTTACGGCAACGATAAGGAATACCTCCGTGCTGTCGTCGATATCTACCGGGAATGCGGCGTTGACTGCACGCTGTTCACCTCCGACGGTGCGTGCTGGTGGATGCTCGGCGGCGGCACCCTCGACGAATTCCTCTGCGTCGCCAACTTCGGTTCGCATCCCAGAGAAAACTTCGCCATGCTCGAAAAATTCCGCCCGAATCAGCCCAAAATGTGCGGCGAATACTGGTGCGGCTGGTTCGACCACTGGTACGAAAACCACCACACCCGCGAAGCGGACGAACTCGCCGGTCTTTTCCGCGACATGATCGAATCCGGCGCATCCCTCAACTTCTATATGTTCCACGGCGGCACCAATTTCGGCTTCATGAACGGCGCAAACCACGGCGGCAAGTATGAACCCACCATCACCAGCTATGACTATAACGCGCTCCTCAGCGAAGCCGGCGACCTCACTCCCGCCTACCACGCTGTCCGTGCCGTGATCGAAGAATACACCGGCGAAAAACTCCCCCCGCTCACCGTCAAAAACTCCGAAAAAGCCGCCTACGGCAAACTCACTCTCACCGAAAAAGCCTTCATCCTCGATGCAGTCCCCGCACTCGCAGAACCGAAACACTTCGCAGCCGCCAAAACGCAGGAGGAAATCGGTCAGAACTACGGCTTCACCCTCTACTCCACCACCGTCAAAGGCCCCCGCGAAGAATTGCAGCTCCGCTATGACTTCGTGCACGACCGCGCCGTTGTCTATATCGACGGACAGAAGGCGGGCATCATCGAACGCGGACGCAGAAACGACGATGTCAAAGTCCAGCTCGGACGCGATGAATCCGTCAAGCTCGATATTCTGCTGGAAAATATGGGACGCATCAACTACGGTCCCGAAATGGGTGCCTCCGACACCAAGGGCATGAAGGGCATCCGCTTCGGTCAGCAGAACCACTACGGCTGGGATCACTTCGCCATGGAAATGAAGAATCTCTCCCCCATCGCCTATACCCCCTGCTCCGGCGGAATCGACGGATCGCATTTCCTGCGCGGCACACTCACCATTGCCGGCGAACCGAAGGATACCTTCATCCGTCTCGACGGCTTCCATCACGGCTTCGTCACTGTCAACGACTTCAACCTCGGCCGCTACTACAACGATGCCGGTCCGCAGAAGACCCTTTACTGCCCCGCACCGATGCTGCATTCCGGTGAAAACGAAATCATTGTCTTTGAAACGGACGGATGCGAAACCAACGTCATCGAATTCACCGACACACCCGATCTCGGTTAAACCCAACCTTCCCTGCCGTATCCGAAGTATTTTCTTCTGTGCGGCAGGTTTTCCATCACTGATTTTCCCCGGAGCACGACATCATGCTGACTTTTCTTCTCGTTATCATCTACCTCTCCTTCATCAGCCTCGGTCTTCCCGATTCCCTGCTCGGCACCGCGTGGCCCGTCATGCGCTTTGAATTCGGCGCTTCCCTCGACTTTGCAGGCGTGATTTCCATGATCATCACAGCCGGAACGATTGTCTCCAGCCTCCTCTCCGACCGCATGACACGCCGCTTCGGTGCAGGTGCGGTCACTGCTGTCAGCGTTGCCATGACTGCCGCCGCACTGTTCGGCTTCTCCGTTTCCCGCTCTCTCTTTGCCATGTGTCTCTGGTCCATCCCCTACGGTCTGGGAGCCGGCGCTGTGGATGCCGCACTGAACAATTACGTCGCCCTGCACTATTCCGCACGCCACATGAGCTGGCTGCACTGTTTCTGGGGCGTGGGTGCATCCATCAGTCCCTACATCATGGGCGCGGCACTGTCCATGCAGCTCGGCTGGCGGAAGGGCTATCTCGCCGTATCCGTGATCCAGATTGCACTGGCGCTGTTTCTGTTCGCGTCCCTGCCCGTCTGGAAAAAAGCACGCCTCCGCGCCGCACAGTCCGGGGACGATGAAACTGCCTATCCCCCGGTGGGACTTCTCCGTGCTCTGCGCATCCCCGGCGTGCCCTATATCCTGACCGCGTTCTTCTGCGAATGCGCCATTGAAGCCACAGCGGGACTCTGGGCGGCAAGCTACCTCGTCGAGCACCGCGGAACGGATGCCGAAACCGCCGCATTCTTTGTATCCGCGTACTATCTCGGCGTGACATTCGGACGGTTTCTGATCGGCTTCATCACGGACAAAATCGGCGACCGCGGCATGATCCGCATCGGCTGTACGGGCGTATGTATCGGCATTCTTCTCCTGATGCTTCCCTCTGCATCCCCGATTCCGTCCCTCGCCGGACTGGTTGTGCTCGGTTTGGGCATTGCACCGATCTATCCGTCCATCATCCACGCCACCCCCGCAAACTTCGGACGGGAGAACTCGCAGGCGATTGTCGGCATCCAGATGGCAAGCGCGTACACGGGCAGTACCGTCATTCCCCCCGTCTTCGGACTGCTTGCGGAATATGTCGCCGTTTCGCTCTATCCCTTCTATCTTGCCGTTTTCGCCGTGCTGATGTTCATCATGACCGAACGGCTGAACGCGATGATGAAAAAGAAGAACAATCCCTCCTGACAAAACAAAACTGCCGCTTGTCGGTGCGTAAATGCACAAACAGCGGCAGATTTTTTGTTTATTTTGATATTCCGTTCATCCCTTGATGGCGGATTTCGCAAGGAATGCCTTCGTCTTGTCGGATTTGGGATTGCCGAAGACTTCCTCCGGTGTCCCCTGTTCCTCAATCACGCCGTCCGCCATGTAGATCACACGGTCGGCAACGCCGCGGGCGAATTCCATTTCGTGCGTTACGACAATCATCGTGCGTCCGGTGGTCTTCAGTTCGCGGATGGCGCGGAGCACTTCGCCGGTCAGTTCCGGGTCGAGTGCGGATGTGGGTTCGTCAAAGCAGAGGATGTCCGGAGACATGGCAAGCGCACGGGCAATGGCGACGCGCTGGCACTGACCGCCGGAAAGCTGGAACGGGTAGTTCGTCATTTTTTCTTCCAGCCCGACCATTTTGATCAGTTCCTTTGCGTGCGCTTCGATCTTCGCTGCGGCTTTTTTCTTTTCTTCATGCAGGGATGCCGCATTGCGCTTGTCCGATGCCGCCGCCTTTTTCAGACGCTCGAAAGCGAGAAGCTCGGGTGCAAGCGTGACGTTGCGCAGGACATTATACTGCGGGAAGAGGTTGAACGACTGGAAAACAAGCCCGAAATGCAGGCGGTTTTCGCGGATTTCCGCATCGGTCTGCTTCTGTCCTGCCTGCCAGATCGTCTTTTCACCGACGGAAATGGAACCGGTGTCCGCCTCCTCGAGGAAATTGAGACAGCGCAGAAGCGTCGTCTTCCCCGAACCGGAGGAACCGATGATGACGAGGACTTCGCCTTTTTCAAGCGTGAAGTCGATGCCGCGCAGAACTTTGACCTTGCCGAAGCTCTTTTGAATATTTTTTACATCGAGAATTTTTTCTCGGAGAATGTTTTCTCGGAGAATACTTTCTCCGAGAATGGTTTCTCGGAGAATATTTTCTCCGTTGTCCCTGTTCATCATACTGCGTCACCCCTTATAGTAATCGAGTTTCTTTTCAAGCCAGCCGAAGAGGATCGTCAGCACGCCTACGAAAACAAGGAAATACACGCCCGTGTAGAACAGCGGCCAGATCAGCCCCTGCGCCGCATACCGTTCGGCAGCCTTGAGGATTTCCGCATACGCGATAACACGCGCCAGAGAGGTATCCTTGACAAGCGTGATGATTTCGTTGCCCATCGGCGGGACAATGCGCTTGATGACCTGGAACAGCACGATTTTGAAGAAAATCTGCGTTTTGGTCATACCGAGTACCTGCCCGGCTTCATACTGACCGTGGGGAATGGCTTCGATGCCGCCGCGGTAGATTTCGGAAAAATACGCGGAGTAGTTGATGATGAAGGCAATCAGCACCGCAGTCAGACGGGACTTCATCGGCATATCGAATACAAGTCCGGGCACATACATGACGACAAAGAGCTGGAGCATGAGAGGTGTGCCGCGGATGATCCACACGAACGTTTTCGTAATCGCGCGGATGGGACGGATTTCGATCTTTTTTCCGCGCCAGTGGAACGAAAAGCCGAGCGTGGACATGGAGCCGAAGGTGATGACAAGCCCGAGCGGAATGGCGCCGAGCAGAGTGAATAGAAAAACAAGCGTGTTCTGCCCGAAAGCGGTGAGCAGATCGAGGGTGACCTGTCCGAATGACATATTGATGACTCCTGAAAGATAATCTGTAAGACAGCAAAATCCGGCAAAGGTGAAGATTCAACCTCTGCCGCATTCTGCCTGAAATTATTGGATGTTTGAATGGATTGGGTATCCCCGATTACTTGACGAGCTGATCCTGGAGCTTGTATTTTTCTGCGATCTTTGCGATCGTACCGTCAGCCATGAGTTCGTCGATAGCCTTCTGGAACTTTTCGAGGGTTTCGGGTTCCGACTTGCGGAATGCGATGCCGTAGTATTCGGGAGCGAATTCAAACGCTTCAACAACAACGAGATCATCGTAGTCGGTGCCTTCACCGATCATGCCGATGGAAGTAACAAAGTCGATTACGCATCCGTCGGAGGTGCCGGAAGCAACTTCCATGAGAGCGTATGCCATGGTGGAAACGCCGGTGTAGTTTGCGCCTGCGAATGCAGCGTCGGTCTTGGCTACGGTTTCGCCTGCGGATTCAGCTTCCGCGCAGATAGCGGCACCCTTCAGACCTTCAGCGGTGGAGAACTTTTCCGCATTTTCAGCCTTGACAACGAGAACCTGCTTGTTTTCCATGTAGGGATTGGACATACCCATGTTTGCCTTGCGTTCGTCGTCGATGGTCATGCCGTTCCAGATGCAGTCGATGTTGCCCGCATTGAGTTCGGTTTCCTTGGTGCCCCAGTCGATTTCGATGAATTCGGGTTCGTAGCCGAGCTTTTCGCAGACAGCGGTAGCGAATTCGGTTTCAAAGCCGGTGAGCTTGCCGTCGTCGCCGAAGTAGTTCATCGGTTCAAAGTAGGTGATACCGATCACAAAGGTTTCCTTCGCGCCGCAGGACGAGAAGATCATGGCAGCGGAGCAGAGCATCACTGCCGCAAGGATAAGGGATAAGAACTTTTTCATATGTACCTCCATATGGGTTTTCCCGGATGATCACGGGTGTGAACCCAGATAAATTTGATCACTTTAGTGATTTAAAGTGATAATATCATACCACACTGACAGGGGAAAGTCAATGGTCAATGCGCACTATTTATATGATAATAAATTGTGCATTATTACGGTATCGTTTCGGTTTTTCTCACCAGTACTGCCTGTCGAGCACACGCATCTGCACGGCTTCCGTGATATGCTGTTTTTTCAGCCTTCCGCCGATCATTCCGTCTTCCGTGCCGATTTTCTTTTCAACCGCATCCAGATCGCACAGCGTTCTTGCAACCCGCAGAATCCGGTCGTATGCGCGTGCGGAGAGGTTCGTTTTCGCAAACACCGCTTCCATAATCCGCCTGCAGTCATCGTCGAGCGCGCAGAACGCGTTCAGCTCATCCGTTTCCATCAGCGCGTTCGACCGCACGGCGTAATCCTTGCATCCGGCTTCGCGGAACCGGCGGCGGGACAGCTCGCGTGCGGCTTCCACCTTCTCGCGGATGACAGCGGACGATTCCCCTTCCCGCTGTTCTGACAGTTCCGCAAAGGAAAGCTCGGGCATTTCCACGTGAATGTCGATTCTGTCAAGCATCGGACCGCTGATTTTCGCAAGATACGCCTTAATTTCCGTACTTTTGCAGGTGCATTTCCCATGCCGGGAGCCGTAATAGCCGCACGGACACGGGTTCATCGCAGAGACCATCATGAACGAGGACTGGTAGGTAAACCGTCCTGCCGCGCGGGTGATGGTCACGCATTTATCCTCAATCGGCTGACGGAGAGCTTCCAGCGCATCCTTGCGGAATTCGGGAAATTCGTCGAGAAAAAGCACGCCGTTGTGCGCGAGGGAAATCTCTCCCGGCACCGGTACTTTTCCGCCTCCGACCAGTGCGGCTGAGCTGAGTGAATGGTGCGGCGAACGGAAGGGGCGGTCGAGGACAAAGGGATTTTCCTCCGAGAGCATTCCCGCACAGGAGTGGATTTTCGTTGCCTCCAGCGCTTCCTCGTAACTCATGCGGGGCAGAATGGTCGGAAGACGCTTGGCAAGCATGGATTTTCCCGATCCGGGCGGGCCGATGAGCAGAATGTTATGCGCTCCGGCGGCGGCAGTGATCATGGCGCGCTTGGCACGGTACTGCCCTTTCACCTGCGAAAAATCGTCGCGGGACACGTATGCTTCCAGCTGTTCATACGGATTTTCATCGGCGGGCGAAAGAAGCTGTCGTCCGGTGAGATGATCCACCAGTGCGGGAATATGCGGCACGCCGTAAATGGACACCCCTGCCCGGCACGCCACGGACGCTTCCTTCAGATTCGCCTGCGGAACGAAAATCTCCCGTCTTCCGGCAGCAATCGCCGCAAGGGTCATGCCGAGAACGCCGCGCACGGGACGCACTTCCCCGGAGAATGAAATCTCCCCGATAAAGCACTGCGCGTCCGTATTGCAGCTGAGAAAGCCGATGCTTTTATACATAGCGATGAGCATAGCCAGCTCCAGTGCGGTGCCTTCCTTGCGTTTGTCGGCAGGGGCAAGATTGATGGAGATTTCCGACGGAGGAATCGGGATCCCGCAGTTTTCCGAACCGGTGAACAGACGGCGTTCCGATTCACGGATGGACGCAGCGGGCAGACCGACAATTTCAAACATGGGCAGACCCTTGGCGGCGGTACATTCGATGATGACCTCGTACCCGTCCGATCCCAGTGCGGCGGCAGAATAAGTGATCGACAGCATGGCAGTTTTCTCCTCTGTTTTCCTGATAATGCTATTGTAGCACATTTGTTCCCGGGATGCAAGAAGACCGGCATAGCACGAAGCAGATTTTTGTCTGCGGACAGAAAAAAGCCGTTCCGGGACTCGGGTGAATCGCCGGAACAGCCTGTATCTGTTCTGTTTGATGGAAAAGGGATTATCAGTTTCTGCCTATGTGGAAGCTGCTGACGCCCAAACCATTGCCGATACCGGCGAGGGGTCTGAACGGTTCTTCTGCGGGTTCTTCTTCTGCGGGTGCGGGAACTTCAATCAGCTCGGGCGTTTCGCCGGGAAGAACTTCACCGTCGGATTCATAGTAGAAGTAGGAAGTATCGGAAGCATCCTTGAAGAGAATGAGTTCGTTCACTGCATAAGTGGAACCTGAAAGCACTTCGATGTCGATGCGGTAGAAGCTGTATTTCTGCGGTTCGTCTGCAATGTCAAACACATCGTATTCACCGACCTTGTACGGAGCGCCGTCAAAGGTCAGCTGCGTCCATTCTTCGAGCAGGGAGTCATTGGTCGCGTAAATGCGGATGCCGAGACTGCCGGTTCTGTCAAAGTGAAGCGCGAAGGACTCTACAGCTTCCGGCACCCGGGTAGCGGTGTAGATGGAAAGAATCTTGGCATCGGCAATTTCGATCGCTGCCGGAACGATGGGATTGCCTTTGTCATCCTTCGGGAAGTCTGTTTCCAGATCAAGGAACGTCATAACCGCGCCCGTAGCTTTCAGACCGTCGAAAAGAACGGAGGAATCAATATATCCGTTTGTTCCGGGGACGGATGCCATGGAGGTCGTGACCTTGATGCGGGTCATGTCTTCGAGTTCGATCGGCGGCGCGATCAGCTCATCAATGTTTACAGCGGCAGCATCGGATGCAGCTTCGGGTTCATCCGCGGATACACTGACGGAAAGCATTGCGGCAGCTGCGAGAAAGAGCGCGAGAAGTGCCTGTTTTTTGAAAAGTTTCATATAATTTCATCCTTTCTGTAAGGGAATTGACAGGTTTGAAGTGACAGATGTCTTCTTTGATATCATACCATACTCCGCTGTTTTTTACAAGGGATATTTTTGAATTTCAGTAAACATTTTGAAAATATCGCGCCGCACGGAGCAGAAAGTCCCCGTGTTTCTTGCAAATCTTCCGCACCTGCGGTATAATGATAAAAAACCACACGGAGGAACGATATGCGACACATTCCCAAAGGCGAAACCCGCGAATGCGCTGTGCTTCCGTTTGAACAGGCACTCATTCCGTCGGATGCATCCGCTGCCTATGACCGCACCCGCTGGCTCTATGTCCCCGATTTCTATTCCGAATACCGCTACATACTCGGCACGCGCGGCAAGAATCCCCTCATCGCCATCGGCATCAATCCGTCCACAGCCGTCCCCGATGCGCTCGACAATACGCTCAAGTCCGTCGAACGGATCGCCCTCGGCAACGGATTTGACAGCTTCATCATGTTCAACGTCTACGCCCAGCGCGCCACCGATCCCGACGCCATGGAAAAAGCGTGCAACGATCTGCTCCACCGGGAAAACATGAAGGCGTTTGCCTATGTGCTCTCCCTCGCCAAAGACGCCGGATCCGTCCCGTCCGTCTGGGCAGCATGGGGAACGATCATCAAAAAACGCGCCTATCTCCCGCTCTGTGTCCGCGATATGATTGCAGTCGGCGAATCGTACGGTGCACAGTGGTATACCTGCGGTGCACGCTCGAAAAACGGCGGTCATCCCCATCATCCGCTCTATCTGCGCAAAGACGCCGTGCTTGAACCATTCGACGCCGCGGCTTATCTCGAACAGTTTTAAAACGCCCGACTGAATGTTTCCCCATGTCCCGCCCACACCGCTGCCCACGGCTACAGAATTTACTTTAAAGATAAAATTTGAAGTTATTGCATTGGTGACGGGTGAAGAAATATCCAAAATCCGGTAGGGGAGGGGCTTGCTCCTCCCGCCGAATGATTTGGATAAACCGTATTTTATGATCTTTACGGACGATTTGTTTATAAAATCACGTGCGTACCTG
>JAFQLN010000228.1 GCA_017414585.1 Clostridia bacterium
AAAAAGTAGAGCATTATTCTTGAAATAGCGAGAAGGCGTGTCGCAAATTACACTTTTCAATGTAAATGCGACACGCCCTTTTTTATTAAAATAAATATGCCGGGATTTTCTTATATTCTTCCGGGATTTCTGAATAATCACAGCCGAAATCCCTGAGCAGCACGGATGGCTGATCGGGATAAATCCACTTGTTCAGGTATTCGATAAAATCCTTTTCGGTAAAGCTCGCATATTTATATTGATGATCGTATGATTCGTGCAGAAGTTTCGCGCCGTTCGGATTCTTCCAGATCCAGTTCACAGAGAATTCCAGACAGGTTTTTTCCAGATTGTCGGCAGCCGCATCCGGTACCCGATAGAGCTTTGCGGTATTATCCGCACTTAAAATAACTTCTTTCATATGCTCTCACAAATTACGCATCCATCTTCGCAAAGGGTGACAGCGCGGTTAAATCCTTCTCCCACCGTGCGATATCTTCAAATTCCGCAAGCTGCTTATCCGAGCTGACCGCCACAACCGGAATCGCGGGCACGCCGGAGTTGAGAATATACGCAACCGAAAGTGCATTCACCGATACGCCTGTCTTTTCCTGTTCTTCAAGCAGAGCGGCATAAATCTCCTGCTCCGCCTTCGGAAGTTCCTTTTCATCCGTCAGCTTCGCGTAGAATCCATGTGCGGCAGCGGAATACGGAATCAGCGGCACGCCCAGTTCCCGGTGCAGTTTCCACAGGTTCAGATCCGCCGCAATCAGCTGACCGGGATTCTCTACCACGCCGCCTTCTTCTGCAAGCACTGCTTCCTTATGCAGACTCCACTCGTTCGACACGCCGACAAACAGCTTCGTCCAGTCCGCACCCATATATTCCACCGCAGTCCGGACACGTTCCGCTGTATAGTTCGAGAAACCAAAGCGCGTTATCCATCCTTTTTCGACCATTTCCGCCATGAAATCCACAATGACACGTACATCGACAGCAGGATCGTCACGGTGCGTAAGATAAATCGGGATCGTATCCATCCCCAGCGAACGGCGGCTTTCGTCAAGGTCGCGCATGGCTTCGGCACGGTTCACGCGGCTGACGGACGGTGCTTGCGGTGCCCAGTGCACGCATTTTGAAGTCACGACCATGTCATCCGCTTTCCGCAGCTGAAGCCACTTTCCGATGGTCAGCTCGGATTCATTCATGCCGCGTCCTGCCCAGCGTCCGTAAACATTGGCGGTATCGAGAAAGCGTCCGCCCATGTCATAGTACCGGTCAAGCAGATCAAAGGAGCGTTTTTCGTCATATTCCCCGCCGAAGCGTGCTGTTCCCAGACAGACCGCGGACAGCGGAACAGGAAAGGTTTTCAGGCTGACAGATCTCATAGATTACCTCCGAATATGTATTCCATGAACAAAAATCCCCCCGAAAAACGCTCGAGGGAATTTTCATTGAATCATTGTTTTACAGACGTATGACAGTTATCCTATCATTCCGGCTTCAGATTCTTCTCAGAATCTTCTGCCCTGATTGCCGTTGTTCTGGTTTCTGCCCATGTTGAGCATCTTCAGAATTTCTTCAAAATCCTCATCGGGAAGAATGGCATCTTCCTTGTTTTCATCTGCCTTTTCTTCTTCCTTCTTTTCGGGAGCCTTCTGCGCATCCTTGCCGACAACAACCGTTTCCTTCACGCCGGACTTGATCTTGCCTGCGGCGATAGGACGGAGGTTGTCCTTCTTGGCAAAGGAAGCGTCGATTTCGTTCTTATTCTGGAAACCGGTTGCGATGATGGTAACCTTCATGGTATCTTCGAGGGTTTCATCGAATGCAGCGCCCCAGATTACGGTTGCGTCGTCCGCAGCTTCGGAGCTGATGAGGTCGGATGCGATGGTGATATCATCCAGCGCGATATCGGGAGATGCGGTGATGCTGATGAGGACGCCCTTTGCACCGGTGATGGTGGTTTCGAGCAGCGGGCTGGAGATTGCCATCTTGGCAGCTTCCGTAGCCTTGTCCTTGCCGGCAGCTTCGCCGATACCCATATGCGCGTATCCTGCATCCTTCATGATGGATGTAACGTCCGCGAAGTCGAGGTTGATGTACTGCGGGATATTGATGAGTTCCGTGATGCTCTGTACGCCGTGGCAGAGAACATTGTCGGAAATCTGGAATGCATTGATCAGGGTGATCTTTTCGCCGACTTCCTTCAGCTTTTCGTTCGGAATGATGATGAGGGAGTCAACATATTCCTTGAGCTTTTCGATACCGGCTTCCGCCTGATCCATTCTCTTCTTGCCTTCAAATGCGAACGGCTTGGTAACGACGCCGACGGTCAGAATGCCCATCTCCTGTGCGAGCTTTGCTACAACGGGAGCTGCACCCGTACCCGTACCGCCGCCCATACCGGCAGTAACGAATACCATATCCGCACCGTCGAGGATATTGCGGATTGCTTCTTCGCTTTCTTCAGCGGCTTTTGCACCGACTTCGGGATTGGAGCCCGCGCCGTGCCCTCTTGTCACCTTTTCACCGATCACGAGCTTTTCGGTCGCGCTCGACTTGACAAGTGCCTGCATATCCGTGTTGATGGCGATGAATTCAACGCCCTTCACACTGTTCGTCATCATATGGTTGACAGCGTTGTTGCCGCCGCCGCCGACACCGATAACCTTTATATTCACACCGCTTGCGTAGTTGTTATCATCAAGTTCAAATGGCATTCTGATGCCCTCCTTGTCCGATTAATAGCGTTATAATTCCGGTTTATGCCGGATTCAGTCATACCTTGACGCAATAAATACAATATACTATCTTATATAATACAATATGATAAGAAATTTTGCAATAGTTTTTTTGAAAATTTCCGTAAAATTCATTTTTTATAAGACGAAAATGTTTGGATAAACTGTATTTTTCGGGAATTCTGCTGATTGAAAGCGATTTTTCAGTCCACCTTCAGCGATGCATCCGGGCGCAGGATAGCTTTGCCGACCTCACTCAGATCCATGCGCGCGGGCAGCAGATCGTCGAAATCTTCTCTTGTCATGGTTCTGTACGCCATGCGGAGTTTGAGATCGAAATCCTCTTCGCCGCCGAACCGGAGCAGATATCTTCCCATGGAATCCACAGTGATATCATACGCATCGCTCAGATCTATTTCGTCCACCATGCCCGCCTGCATCAGTTCGCTTTTACGAACTTCGGTCAGCACGGCGCGGATGAAGCGTTCGTTTCTCTGGTCGGAGAAGACAAGCACACGCCCTGCGACGGAATACTGCACCGGCGGAAGAATGAGTTCCGTCAGTCCCTCTGCTTTCGCCTGTTCCGCATCGGTCCCGCCAAGTACGCGCAGACCTTCGGAAAGCATCACGCAGTCTCCCCAGATCACCGTCCAGTAAGCCGGCATGTCTTCTTCCACGGCAATGGAAACCGTTTTCGGAACCGTCCGGGTGATCTCTGCGGAACGGATATGAGGGCAATAGAACGTGATGGCATTCTCCGCATCCGAGGCAGCGAACGAGTACAGGTTGTCCCCGAGAGCAAAGCCGGTTGACGCAAGGACTTCTTCTGCTGTATACCGCTCCGATCCGGTGACGGCAACATCCTCAATGACAAAGAAGAGTTTATAAACCAGCAGACCGAACAGCACGGTCACAGCAATCAGCGCGATGGTTGTCCAGATAATGTGCCGGTATTCCGTATATTTCTTCCACGCAATCGCACGCTGCTTGGCAATCGCTTCGTCGCGGCGTCCCCGTTCCTCCACGGATTCAAAGAAATTGATAATTCTGTCGAGCATCAGCTTGAGCGGATGACTGCGGACAGCTTCTCCGCCTCCGGGCTGCTGCGGACGGTAGGTATATGCCTGTCCGGATGCTTCTCTGCGGGATGCGTTGTCCCCGCGCCGGTTTGTCTGCTGCCGCTGACGGTATTGCGCAGAAGACTGTGCAGATGCCCTTCGGCGCTGTCCTTCGGCAAACGCTTTTCCGTACTGCCGTGTACCGGACGGCGGATGCTGCTGCGTATGTCCGCGGGTCTTTCCGTAAGTCCGGTCGATCTCCCGGTTTTTCGCCTGCTTGGGACAGATGCGGTCATACACATAGAGGACATCGCCTGCGTATTCTTTTTGGATTCGTCCGTTCACAGCGGCACCCCCTTTCCGAAATCGGATGGATTTCTTTTTTCTTCTTATTTCTTATGATTCTTTACAAGCGCACACAGGTCGTTGTAAATCAGCTTATTGGCTTCGGGAACAGCGAACTGCCGGATTTTTTCACGCATTTCGGCACGGACTGCTTCCCCTTCTTCGGAGAGCAGTTTTTCCACTTCCGCAATCAGCGGTTTTGCGCCGTCTGTCAGATCTTTTTCCTCGAACAGTCCGGCAGCACCGGCATCCGCGAGAACTTTCGCGTTCTTGTACTGGTGATTTTCCGCTACGTTCGGAGACGGAATGAAGATGGAAGCCTTGCCGGTGATTGCCAGTTCGGAAATCGTCATCGCTCCGGCACGGTTGATCGTCAGATCCGCCGCCGCCATTCTCACGGGCATATCGTAAATGTACTCACACAGTTCGATATTTTCGCATTTGTCCAGTCCGAGTTCCTTGAACTGCGAAGTACACAGTTCCAGCTCAATCGAACCGGTAGCGTGGATGTGGTACACTTCCGGATGCTTTGCGGTGAATTCCTTCATGAGACAGAGGATGGCATCATTGACCTTTTCCGCGCCCATGCTTCCCGCGTAGGAGAGAATGATATACTTGTATTTTTCGTCAATCCCCAGCTTCGCGCGCGCTTCTTCACGGGTAAGAGATGTGAACCCACCCATGACGGGATTGCCGACTTTCATGAGTTTTTCTTTTTCAACGGAGAGTGTTTCCCCGGTTTTTTCAAAGTTGAGGTAGATTCTGTCCACATACTTCTGCAGCATTTTGACAGCGACGCCGGCAATGGCATTCGATTCGTGGAGCGCGGTGGGAATACCCATATCGGCGGCTGCCTTTACAACCGGCCACGACACGTATCCGCCCGTTCCGACAACAAGATCGGGACGAAATTCCTCGATGATCGCTTTTGCCTTGTGCGGAGAAGTCATGGCAAGGTAAGCCGCTTTCAGATTTGCGGGAGAAAAGCTGCGGCGCAGTCCCTGCACTTCGACATGATGCAGCTTATAGCCCGCTTTCGGAACAAGTTTGTTTTCAATCCCCTTTTTGGTGCCGACATATTCGATCACCGCTTCGGGGTCATTCTGCTTGATGGTATTGGCAATGGCGAGTGCGGGATTGACGTGTCCGCCGGTACCGCCGCCTGTGATCAGTACTCTCATATCTGTCTCCGGATGGAAAAATTTCAGTATTGGTTATACGGGAGCGTTCATATCAGTCGAGTCCTGCGCGGATGCGCATCTGTTCCCGTTCGAGATCGTTTTTCTTTTTATAGGATCGGCGCGAAATGGACAGGAGAATTCCCATTTCCGCCATCAGCACAATCGTGGACGATCCGCCGTAGGAGAAAAAGGGGAGCGTAACGCCGGTATTCATAATGATATCCGACGCAACCGCCATATTCAGAAACGCCTGCAGACCGACGTGCGTGGTAATTCCGAATGCGGTCAGCATGGTAAAGGTATCGGGAGCACGTACGGCGATGACATACCCGCGCCAGATGAAGAGAAGGAAAAGCAGAATCAGAACAACTGCGGCAATAAATCCCAGTTCTTCGCACCAGATGGAGAAAATGAAGTCGGTATGTGCGTTGCCGAGATAGCTGTACTTCTGCCGGCTCTGACCGAGTCCGACGCCGAACAATCCCCCGGAGCCGATAGCATACACGCTCTGCGTTGTCTGCCATGCATCGGAGAGAATATTCGCGTTGTCATCCATTTTTGTTGTAATACGCTTGAGTGCGTAGGCATTTTTTTCAAGGAAAAGCGCAAGACCGCCTGCCGCGAAGGGGAAAATCGTCCCGGTGAGCCACCAGAATTTACTGCCCGCGATCAGAAGCGTGAAGTAGCCGATCAGCCCTACGATGATGGTGCCCGACAGGTGCTTGCCGATGAGAACGAGCACACACGCCGGTCCGAGAATGAGACAGGGAACAATGGTATTCCACCAGTAGCTGAAAACGCCGCGGTCGAGTTCATGCATCCGTTTGCCCGCTTTCTCGGCATACCACGCAAGCATGAGGACGAGCGAAATTTTCATCAGCTCCGACGGCTGCAGATTGAACAGCCCGAACACGCTGATCCAGCGCTTGGTAACGCCTTCCGCCATACCGGCAACCGCTGTATAAAGGAGCAGGACGGAAGAAACGGCGTATGCGATCGGCGGCGCCCATTTTTTCCAGAAGCGGATGGGCAGAAAGGTGACAAACGCCATTGCCGCGCCGCCCATGAGCAGGAATTTTATCTGATTTGCGATATAATAATTGCTGTTTTTGCCTTCTTTAATTGCCAGCGGATAACTGGACGAGAACACCATCACGGTGCCGAGTGCGAACAGAAGCAGGATCAAGCCGAGCATAAAGAGGTCGGGTCCACCCTGTACACGGACAACATCCTTCTGCCAGAATGCTTCCGCTTTTGCAAGCTGGCGTTTCCATCCGGACGCTTCCACCACGCCGGTATTGCCGTTCTGCACCGCCTGCGGGGACATCGGACGTCTGGATGCCGTTTTTGCCTGCTCTGCCTGACGGGACGGATGAACCGTTCTGCGCGGAGAGCCTGCCTGAAACCGGTATGCATTATCCGGTTCCGGCTGGTGCCGTGGTGCCGTATACCCGTTGTCAGGATATCCGTTCTGCGGATGCGGCGTGCGGTTCACGGACGTAGGTCTGCGGCGTGCACGGCTGTTTTCTCTTTGATTGGGTGTGCGGTTCAAGCCGATTCCCTCCGTTCCGATTTTTTTGAATATGATTTCTCAGTTAAGCCTCTGTTCCGAAAAGCAGAGCAAGCACTGCCATCACCGCAGTCACAACGGATGCGACAGCAACGATCTTGATTTCCGACCAGCCGCACTTTTCAAAGTGGTGGTGAATCGGACTCATTTTGAACAGCCGTTTTCCGTGCGTGAGCTTGAAATAACCCACCTGCAGGATGACGGACGCAGTTTCCAGTATGTAAATAAAGCCGAAGACGACAACAAGGAGCGGATTGTTCATCATAAACGCGCCGCCGACAACAATTCCGCCGAAGAAAAGCGAACCGGTGTCTCCCATGAACACACGCGCGGGATAGAAATTGTAGACAAGAAATCCTGCCGCCGCACCGATGACAAGTGCACCGAGGAGCATGAGCGGACTGTCCGGGTAGGCGGTATCGGTGAGGAACGCCGCTGCCGTAAAGAAGACGCCGACGATCAGGGTTACGCTCGAACAAAGTCCGTCGATGCCGTCGGTGAGGTTGACGCTGTTCATCACGCCCGTGATCAGAAGCATAGCGAGGACGTAATAGAAGATGCCCAATTCCCATGTCACGCCGAAGAAGGGGATGTACAGTGCGGTATCAATGCAGCCGACGAGCGTCATGCCGAACAGGTAGAGCGCTGCCGCGATGACCTGAAGAATGAACTTCTGCGGCGCGGTCAGCCCTTCATTCTGCTTCTTTTTCAGCTTCGCCATATCATCCACGCAGCCGATGAGTCCCCCGGACACACCGAGCAGAAGCGTGAATACCAGCGGGAGCGTCGAACGGATTCCGTCGCGCACGCCGAGATAGGCACATCCGGCAATCCCGGTAACGACGGATGCAAGGATAAAGGCAATCCCGCCCATGGTAGGCGTACCTTCCTTGCTCTTATGCCAGCGTGGACCGATTTCGAGAATGGTCTGCCCCATTTTCCGGCTTTTAAGAATCGGGATGAGTTTTTTGGAGATCAGTACCGTCGCAAGAAAGGTGACAAGCAGTGCGGCGGCAAAGAGAATTTTATCATTCATGAACTTCTGTGTCCTTCATTTTTCCGCAAGTGATTATTTTATTTCGGAAGACAGAGGACTTACCCTCTTCTTTTCTTCGATTTTCTTTTCCGCATACATTCAATGATGCGTTCGGCTGCGATGCCGCGGCTGGCTTTGACAAGGAGAATGTCTCCCGGCACAAGCGCTTCGAGAATCATGTCTGCCATACCCTGTGCATCCCGTGTGTCGAGGCAGACAAAGACATTATCCGCACGGATGCCCTTTTTGATTGCCGCTTCCGCAACGATATCCGCCATCATGCCGTAGCAGAACAGCTTCTGTACCTGCATCTGCGCGGCGTACTGACCGAGCTGATCGTGCATGAGACGGGAGTATTCGCCCAGTTCCAGCATATCGCCGAGAAGTGCTGCCGGGCGGGCATTCTTCTTTGCCGCCATGGAGGTCAGCACGTCGATTGCCGCACGCATGGATTCCGGACTTGCATTGTAGCAGTCGTCGATGACGGTAATGCCGCCGACGTCGTAAATATTCTGACGCTTATCCGCGCTCACAAAGGATTTCAGTCCGCGTCGGATCTGGTCATCCGTCATGCCGAGCATCACGCCGACTGCGTAAGCCGCGAGAGAATTGTATACGTTATGCTTGCCGAGCGCGGGAATTTCCACGTTGGTAACAGCCTTGCTTTCGTAAATCAGGTCGTAAACAATGCCGTCGATCTTCTGACGGATATTGACCGCACGGTAGTCGCCGCACCGGTTGTACACGCTCATGAGCTGCGGCTTGGGATCGAGCTGTTCGTACTGCTCGAAAAGAAGCGGTTCGTCCGCGTTCAGAAGGAGTTTGCCGTCTGCGGGAAGACCGAGGCGGATTTCCATCTTGGCGCGGCAGATATTTTCACGTGTTCCGAGGGAGGCGAGATGGGAGGTACCGATATTGGTAACGACTGCAATATCGGGACGGGCGATTTTCGTCATGTACTCGATTTCACCGAGCGCACTCATGCCCATTTCGAGAACGACCACCTGATCGTCCGGCGCAATGCCGAAGATGGTCAGCGGCAGTCCCAGTTCATTATTGTAGTTGCCCTGCGTTTTGTGGGCTTTGAACCCCGCCGACGCAACGGCAAAGATGAATTCCTTGGTTGTGGTTTTGCCCACACTGCCGGTGATGGCGATGAACTTTGCGTCGGTGAACTTGCGGTAGTATGCCGCGAGCGCTCCGATTGCCTTGACGGTATCTTCAACGACAATTGCCGCGAACGACCTGCCGGAAGTTTTTGCGGCTTCGGGAACGAACTGACAGAGGAAGCAGGCAGAACCGGCATCCAGCGCCGCGGGAATAAAATCGTTCCCATCCACATTCTGACCCTTGATCGCGCAGAAAAGAACTCCGCTGCCGGCTTCACGGGAGTCGGTTGCTATGATTCTCACGTTTCCGACCGCATCCGTGCCGTATATCTCCAGCCTGCCGTTTACCGCATCCGCGATTTCCTGCGGAGTAAAAGTCTTGAGTTTCAGTTCTACGCTCATGTTTACACCTCCCGTCCCCCATTGGAACGCTCTGTATTTTCAGGATAAAGTCAAATGTTATTTTGGCGTATGCATTTTTCGCGCATCGCCTGCAGCACTATTTTTTCTTCGTCGAACGGCTTTTTTCCGTCCGCTGTGATTTCGTACTGCTCATGTCCCTTTCCGGCGCAGAGAACAATATCGTCCCCGCCGAAGGAACGGACTGCATGGAAAATCGCACGTCGTCTGTCCGGGATAACCGTTACCGGCACGCTTGTGTCGAACCCCTCGCAGATTTCTTTGATGATGGCATCCGGATCTTCCGTGCGCGGATTGTCGCTTGTCACGATCACATCGTCCGCATATTTTTGTGCCGCCGCAGCCATCAGCGGGCGCTTCGTACGGTCACGATCCCCGCCGCAGCCGAAGAGAACTGCCAGTTTCCCTTTTGTCACGGAGCGCAGGGCCTGCAGTGCGGCTGTGAGCGCCTCTGGTGTATGTGCATAGTCGATGAACACACACGGCAGACAGCTGTCCTCCCGTGCGGGCTGTACACGCATCATCCGTCCGCGGACACCGGGAAAATCGCTGAGCGCCTCTTTGACTGTCAGAGGATTGACACCCAGATGCACGGCACACGCGGCTGCCTCGAGGGAATTGATCACGGAAAACTTTCCGAAAAGCGGTGCGGTGATCCGGAAAACCGCGTGTTCGGAGAAATATACGTATTCGAGTCCCCCCGCCCCGTCCGCCTTGTACCGCAGGGCACAGACATCGGCAGAAGCCGCTTTGGACGGATTTGCCGAACAGGAAATCACGGGAACATCGGGAAACATCCCGCCGAGTTTCTCCATCCATGCGTCGTCGGTATTGACAACAGCGCATCGGGTGTGCTTCATCAGGGACGCTTTGGCACAAAAGTAGTTCTCCATCGTACCATGGCAGTCGAGATGCTCGGGTGAGAGATTGGTAAAAATCACCGCGTCATGTTCGAGCGGATCGAGCTTATGCTGCACGATCGCCTGCGAGGACGCTTCATATACAAGGGTATCGCACCCATCCGCGAGAAACTGTGCGCACGCGCCGAAGAAATACTCGGGATCGGGTGTGGTCATCGCGCCTGCCGCATCGGCAACGGACGATCCACCCTGTGTGCCGAGGTTCAGCGGCTTTGCACCGGACAGCGTTTCTGCCGTGGTGATCAGACCGACACGGTGTCCGGCTGCCCGCAGAATATGAGCGAGCATGGAAGCACAGGAAGTCTTCCCCGCAGTCCCTGTCACGGCGATTTTTTTCATACCGTCGGTCGGGCGTCCGGTAAAGTTATACCAGATTCTGCTTTCCGCCGCTCTTGTATCGGGAACGAGGAAGAGGCAGTCATCGGGCACACCGTCAACCGGATGCTGTGCAAGAATGCGCACGGCTCCGTTCCGGAAGGCTTCGGCTGCATGATCGTGTCCGTCGCGGTGTGTGCCGCAGATGCAGATGAACAGGCTTGACGCTGTCACTCTGCGCGAATCGGACACCACTGTGCTGATTTCGCAGTCAGCCGCACGCTTTGTGAGACCGCAGCCGCTTAAAAGTTCGCTTGCTTTCATACAGTTTCCTCCGCAGATTCATCGTTGGACGTCTGTTTTGGAAATCCTTTGCCGAAAGCACAGCCGGATCAGTCTACCCCGTCGAGGTAGCGCAGTTCAATTTCAATGATCGAACCTCTCGGTACCCACGAGCCCGGCTGCAGAGTCTGGCTGATAACCGTCGCCGTTCCGTTGGTATAACCGGTGAAAATGACATTCAGACCGGCGGAAACGGCTGCGTTGTTTGCGTTATACGCGCTCATGCCCATGAGATCGGGCACCTGCACGCTGTCAGAGGGCTTCTCTTCCCCTGTATAGAGGATGAGCACGCCCGTATCGCTGGAAATTTTGGAACCGGCAGGAGGAATCTGCGCGGTTACGGTATCGCCGTCTCCGATGATTTCATACTTGAATCCGCGCCATACCAGATCCGCTGTGGTGTTCTCGAGGCTTGCACCCACGTAGTTCGACAGGGTGACATCGAGCGCCGCAAGCTCTTCCGTGGTGTACTGCGGTTCCACGCCGATATACGGCAGGACATAGGAGAGGAGATTCGATATATAGGGAGCGGCAACGACACCGCCGTAGGGTGAGCTTTCAAGCGGTTTATCCACCATGATCAGCGCGGCTACCTGCGGGTCATCTGCGGGCGCATATGCCGCTGTGGAGCCGACACGATACGGCGTATTGCCGTTTTCGTCGTATTCGTCTCGTTTTTCGGAAGTACCGGTTTTCGCCGCCACACGGTAGCCTTTGACATATGCATTGACTGCCGCACCGTCGGTTGCAACGCCTTCTTCGAGGATATCGGTGATGATTTCACAGCTTCCCTCGCTGACGACCTGCCGGATCTGCTCGGTTTTGTAGGACTGCACGGTATTGCCGTCGTCGTCCACGATTTCCCGAAGCAGGTGCGGGGTAGTCAGATATCCGCCGTTCGCAACTGCGGAAATGGCGCGCATCTGCTGAATCGGTGTGGTTTTGAAAGTCTGCCCGAAGGAATATACCGCCAGCGAAACGCCGGAGAAATTCGCATAGGAGGAGTAGATGCCTCCTACTTCACCGGGCAGGTCGATACCGGTCTTTCCGCCGTAGCCGAATGCAAGGAAGTATTCGTAGAATTTTTCCCGTCCGATTTTTGCCGCGACCTGCATCAGCGTCGGGTTGCAGGACTGCTGCAGTCCTCTGCGGAAGGTCACAGCCCCATGCCCGTCATGCTCCGCACAGGAAATCGGTCTGCCCCAGCCCTCAACCATGAGAGAACCGGCGCAGTAGTACGGGTCGGTATCCCGGACGACGCCTTCTTCAAATGCCATCGCGGTGGTGATGATTTTGAATGTGGAGCCGGGCTCATAGGTCTCTGTGATACATTTGTTGTTCCACATCCGGTACAGGAGCGTATAAAAGGCTTCTCTGTATTCCTCCGTGCCCTCGGTAAGACCCATGGCATCGAGCTTTGCCTGCGAATACTCGTCAAGAGTATAGGGATTATTGAGATCAAAAGGCGGGAAGACCGCCATGGCGAGAACATCCCCCGTATCGACATCGAGCACCATACCGCAGACACGGTCGCCGCAGCCGGAGTCGATATAGGTTCTCTCGAGCTGATTTTCGAGTTCGTACTGAATGTACATATCGAGCGTTGTGACGATATTGTATCCGTTTTCCGCTTCGATAAACCGCTCGTATTCAAACGGCACGTTCTTGGCAAGGATGTACCTGCCGGATGTGCCTTCGAGGACGTTGTTGTAATATGCTTCCAGACCGTAGATGCCCACACCTTCGGAATTGGTAAAGCCGATGACGTGCGACGCGAGATCGCCTTTGGGGTAATACCGCTTGGAGGAGGTGACGAAGTAGATTTCCCGGCTCAGGTCAAACTGCGCGATGAATGCTTTGATTCTGTCCGCCAGTTCCCCTTCGATGCCGTTTTTGACGACCTCGTACATTCTCTCGACCTTAGCTTCCTTCTCGAGGATTTTCTCCCGGTCGATGCCGCAGTATCCGGAAAGCACGTCTGCGATCATTTCATCCAGCTTGCTTCCGCTGTAGGAAATGCCGTAGTCCGCATCGGTGTATGTATACTCGACGTCGTTTTCGGGATCGCTGTCGCTGTTCAGCTTGTCGTTGTCCTCCATGGTCTGTATGATGTCATACGGAGAGAGGATGACGTTGTATACGGTCTTGTTTGCTGCGAGAATATTGCCGTTTCTGTCCGTGATGGTGCCGCGCTCGGGATTGACTTCCTGCTGGATGGTCAGCTGGTTGAGCACCTTCGACTGATAGTACTCGTTCATGTTCAGCTGATAATCCGCAAGCCGTCCGATCACCAGGGCAGCCGCGCCCAGGAAAATCACAAACACAACGATCATTTTCGCGGTTGTTTTTATATCTGTTCTGTTCTTGACTCGGTTCATAAAGTTCCTTCATGCCGCCTTTTACGGACAAATCTCCGGTACCGTTATCAGTATATGATCGCAGATGTCGTGATATTCTGAAAATGAACGGGCTGTCACACCGGTCAAGGTACAGCCCGCAATGCTCACTATTGCTTCGTGTCCGCTTATGTCGGAAACGAAATTCTTTTAGAACGGGTTTGTCACACGCCCATCATTTGAAGCGCTCAAAAAACCGTTCCAGTGAGGAGAAGATCGAGGAAAGCATAACACCTCCGGCACTTTCTTCCGTCTCCTGTGCCACAAGCTCGATGTATTCCCCGTCGGACAGGGAAACATATCGGCGCTGGAGGGAGTCCTCCTTGACCATACCGAGTTCCGTTGTGGCGATTTCCTCGATTTTGCGCACATCGTTCTTTTCTTCGAGCCTGAGCCGGAGTTCTTCCGCTTCGCTCTGCAGTGCTTCGAGTTCATTTTCGAGACGCGCGATTTCGTTGGTCGTCTGGTAGACTTCGGAAATGGAAAACACGAGGAACATGACCATGACGGTACCGAGCAGAAGCATAGCGATGAACATAGGGGGGAATGCTTTCTGTCTGACGCGGATTTCACCCGCATCGCCCGCCGGCTGTTCCGCGGCAGCTTTTGCATAAGTTCTCTGTTCCGCTGTTTTGGCATAAGCGGAGGAAGTGGACTTTCCTGCTGCGCTCTGCCTGCCCGCCGCATGATCCGCAAAACGGCTGTCGGATGCATAGGCTGCATTCGCACGGCGTCTGTATGAATCAGCGTCAGCGCTTTCCCGCGTTGTCCGTGCACGCGCTTCACCGGATGCGGGACGAGGGGCGGCGCCCTGTCTGCTGCGGTAGCTTTCACGGAATGCCTGCTCCGCACAGTTGACGCTGGGATCCTGTCCCATCCGCGCACGGCGAAGCAGTTCGGACGTGGACGAAGCCTGCATACCGCTTACATCACGTCCGCGTTCACGGATCTGCTTCTGCAGCTTATCGGCAAGCTGATATTCTTTACCGGTAGTCATGACTTCCTCCTTGTCAAAATATTTATACTTTTTCCGCCGTTCTCAGCTTTGCGCTTCTGGAACGCGGATTTTCTTCCTGTTCGTCCTCTCCCGGAACAATCGGTTTTCTCGAGAGAAGCTGTATTTTCGGTTTATTGCCGCACACGCACACCGGGAATTCCGGCGGGCAGGTACAGCCTGCCGATAACTTTTTGAATGTCTCCTTGACAATGCGGTCTTCGAGCGAATGGAATGTAATGACCGCCAGTCTTCCGCCGGGACGCAGCCGCTCAACCGCTGTCTCAATGGAGGGAGCGATGGCATCCAATTCCCCATTGACTTCGATGCGGATTGCCTGGAAGGTTCTGCGCGCCGGATTCTGCGCTTCTTTTTTGCGCTGTGCTGCGGGAATCGCCTGTGTGATGATTTCCGACAGCGCCGTGGTTGTTTCGATCGTTTTTTCTTCCCTTGCACGGCAGATGAACTGCGCGATACGTCCGGCAAACCGTTCTTCGCCATAGTCGCGGATAATGCGGGTCAGTTCCCGTTCCTCGTACGTATTGACGACATCCCATGCGCTCTTTGTCTGGCTCTGATCCATGCGCATATCGAGCGGTGCTTCCTTGGAGTAGGAAAATCCCCTGTCGCCGTCATCAAGCTGATGGGAGGACACGCCGAGATCCCACAAAACGCCGTCAATCTGTTCGACGCCGATCAGATCGAGCGCCGCGCCGATTCCGCTGAAATTGGTTTTGACAATCGTGAACTTCTCTCTGTGCGGTTCCAGTCTTGCCGTACACGCCGCAATCGCTTCGTCGTCTCTGTCAAGGCAGATGATGCGCGAGCCTTCGGGAAGCCGCTTGGCGATTTCCAGAGAATGACCGCCGCCGCCTGCCGTACAGTCAACGTAGATGCCGCCGCGTTCGGGCTGAAGTGCCTCGAGGACCTCTCGAACCATGATGGAGATATGCGAAAATTCCATGGCCACCTCTTAAAGTCCCATATCAAGGAGCATTTTTGTGAAATCTTCGGGTTCTTCGTCCAGATTCTGTTCGTTCCAGACTTCCTCCGACCAGATTTCCACATACTTGCCGCATCCGACTGTGATGATGTTCTTGGTAATCTGCGCGTACTCCAGCATTTCCGCCGGAAGCATCACGCGCCCCTGTGCATCGGGCTGCACTTCGAGAGAATTGGAGTAGAGATAACGGGTCAGTGCGCGCACCTGCGTCTTCGGCAGTTCGCTGATTTTCTGCGCGTATTTTTCCCATTCTTCCGCTGAATACACCGTCAGGCATCTGTCGCTTCCGCGCAGGATGGTCACGGTGTCGCCGAGCTGTTCCTTGAGCCTGGAAGGAATAATGAGCCTGTTTTTGGTGTCCAGTGAGTGTTTGTACTTGCCGGTAAGCACGCCCGTTTTTCCTCCATTTCGCTCATTTTCGTGGAATCTTCCACCACGTGGATTTATTATATACCAAACGCCCGGAATAATCAAGAGGTTTGCCGAAAAAAACGTACTTATATTTATTAAAAAAATTCAGTTTTTCCATCATTTCCCACCCTTTCCGACGATCTTCTCCCTCCCTGTGCACCAATCTTCGGCAAAAGCCGATAATTTGCCTGTTTTTTCCATTTTCCGTTCTTCTCCGCCGCGTCAGTCCCCAATCCTGCTTTTTCCATTTTTTACAGCGTTTTTCCTCTGTGGGAATCTAGTTTTATTCATCTTTTATTCATGTTTTATATTATATAATTTCGTTATTTTCTCACTTTATTTTTACATTTCCCGCCATCCAAAATCGTCCCGGGAGAAAAAAATCATCCCGCTGACTGTGTTTTCAGGGGATGATTTTCTTTATCTTCTGAGTTCGTCCTCCAGCAGACGCTCGGTCAGAAGCGGATCCGCACTGCCCGCCGAGGCTTTCATGACAACACCGAGCAGCTGTTTGACCGCTGTTTTCTTTCCGCCGCGGTAATCGGCAGCTGCTTTCGGATTATTTTCCACAGCTTCACGGACAAGCGGGAGAAGAATCTTTTCGTCCGTGATTTTCAGCATCCGTTCTTTTTCGGCAATCTCCGCAGGTTCTTCCTTTCTTTGGGCACAGAGAAAAAGCAGTTTTTTTGCGTTTGAGCTGACCACTTTCCCCTCGCCGAACAGCGTGCACACAGCACCGAAATGCTCCGGTGAAATGTGCTCATCGTTCTTTTCCAACGTATTTTCCGCGTTCAGAGCGGGCAGGATCTCGCTGACAAACAGATTCGCGGCAATCGCTTTGTACGCTGTATTTTCGGCACACTGCACAAAATATTTCGTGAGTTCCGGTGATTCTGTGAGCATATAGGCATCATCCGTTTTTACGCCGTACACTTCTGTCAGTTCACGCGCAGCTTCATCGGGCATTTTAGGCATCTGCCTTTTAACTGCATCCAGATCCTCCTGACGAAGCACAAGCGGCGGAATATTCGGTTCGGTGAAGTAGCGGTAGTCGATCACACTTTCCTTTTTGCGCATCCGTTCGGTATGACCGGTATCTTCATTGTACCGTCTCGTTTCGGACTCAATCTCGCCGCCGTTTTCCAGCACGCTGATCTGCCGCGCAATTTCATCCTCGAGCGCGCGTCCGACATAGTTGATGGAGTTAAGATTCTTGATTTCGCATTTCACGCCGAAAGTCTCTGCGCCGCACGGACGTACGGACACGTTCACATCGCACCGGAGCGAACCTTCGTTCATTCTGCAGTCCGACACGCCGATATAGGAGAGAATCCTTCTGAGGGAAGTGAGATACGCTTTCGCTTCTTCCGGCGTGTGCATATCGGGTTCGCTGACAATTTCCAGCAGGGGCACACCGCAGCGGTTGTAGTCGATCAGGGAAACGTCTCCGCGGTGCGTAAGTTTTCCCGCATCTTCTTCGAGATGCATCCGCGTGAGCCGGATTTCCCGTTTCTGTCCGTCTGCCGTGACCGGAACCGCACCGCCTGCGCAGATCGGCATTTCATACTGGGTGATCTGGTATCCTTTCGGCAGATCGGGATAAAAATAATTCTTGCGGTCAAACCAGGAAACAAGGTTGATCCGGCTGCCGAACGCCATCCCTGCCATGCACGCAAGCCGGACAGCACTTTTATTCAGCACGGGCAGAGCGCCGGGCATTCCGAGGCAGGTCGGACACACATGGGTATTCACATCGGCACCGAAGGCGGTGGAACAGGAGCAGAAAATCTTCGTTTCCGTTTTCAGCTCCACGTGCACTTCCAGTCCGATGACAGCTTCATATTTTCCGTATTCAGACAATCCGACGCACCTCCTCTCCGATGACGGGCAGAAGTTCCTGCTCCAGTGCATAAGCGATCCGATAAAGCACGCCGTCGCGCATCCGTCCGCCCATGAGCATCGCACCGTAGGGCAGTGTGCCGTTTCCGCCGCAGGGCAGTGTAATGGCGGGATGTCCCGTCAGATTCGCCAGCACCGTGAAGCAGTCGCTGTTGTAAATCGCAGTGGGGTCGGCATCGAAGCCTTTCAGCCCGAAAGCCGCCGATGCAGCAGTCGGCATGAGAATCGCGTCATAGTGCAGAAACAGCGCGTCCGTCTGTTCACAGAGCGCCTGACGGACGGTCTGGACACGGCGGTAGCGGTCTTTGCTGACAGTTTCGGACAGCGCGCACGTTCCCATCAAAATCCGGCGCTTGACTTCATCCCCGAATCCCTCGCTTCTTGTGCGCGTCATGATTTCCCCGTAAGTCTTCCCCTGTGCGGAAAATCCGTATTTCAGTCCGTCGTACCGTGCGAAATTGGATGCGCATTCCGCGGACACAACGATCATATAGGTGTCAATCACGGTATCAAAATCCGGCAGGGAGATCATCTCCACCTCCGCACCGAGCTTTTCCAGCAGCCGTGCCGCACGAAGAATCGCATCCGATACGCCCGCATCGCAGAGCGTTTCTGTCCCCTGCATCAGACCGATCTTCATCCCGCGCACGCCTTTTCCGATACTGTCGGTGAACTTCCCCGGCGCATCGAGAGAGGTCATATCCCGTTCGTCGCGGCCGCTGATCGCATCGAGAATTCGTGCGTTGTCAGCCACATTTCCCGTCAGCGGGCAGACTGTATCCATGGATGACGCAAATTCCGTCACGCCGTACCGGGAAACCAGTCCCCATGTCGGCTTCATGGCAACGATTCCGCAGAAGGAGGCAGGCTGACGGCAGCTTCCGCCTGTGTCCGTTCCCAGTGCCCACGGAGCCATATGCGCCGCAACAGCCGCAGCAGAACCGCCCGATGAACCGCCGGGGGATCGCGTCAGGTCACGCGGATTCCTTGTCGCGCCCGCAATGGATTTTTCACAGCTCGACCCCATGGCAAATTCATCGAGGTTGGTTTTGCCGAGAACGACGCATCCGCTTCTCGAAACGGCAGTCGCTTCATAGGGCGGGACGAAATCCTCCAGCATTTTCGATGCGCAAGTCATTCTGTATCCGCGCACAGCGATATTGTCTTTCACAGCGGCGCACAGTCCCGTCAGAGGCAGGTGTTCCTCTCCATCCGCAGCAAGACGGCGGTCCGCTTCCTTTGCCGCAAGACGCGCTTTTTCTTCATCCACGGAAAGAAACGCGTTGATCTCCCCGTCCGCTTCCCGGATCCGTCCGAGAAAGGCATCGGTTATCTCCGCTGAGGAAAGCGTTTTCTTTTCCAGTGCCGTGAGCAGTTCACAGGCAGTCATGGTCAGTATTTCATTCATGGCTGTCCCCCCTCACAGAATCCGCGGCACAGATGTGTACGGCGCGTCATACCGCTTCGACTGCGCGGCAATTTCCCGTTCCCGACAGTTTTCTTCCCTGTCCGTGCGCAGTTCGGTTTCCCTCTCCGATGCGGGCGTAACGGAGGCGGTATTCAGAAACCGCGCAGCAGTCGGATTTTCATCGAGTGCCCCGCTCGCCAGCGGAGACTGTGCCGCCTGTTCCATGCGTGAAAAAATTTTCTCAAGATCCGCAGAAAGTGCCTGCCCGTCCTCTTTCGGGAGCATGGCTCCGTCGGTCAGCAATTCCAGTATCTTTTCATCCATGGCGTTCCCTTCTTTCCATTGAAATAAGTGCAGTATGCTTTTTTTATTCGTCCCCGCGCCGCTGTTCCTTCAGGAATGCGATTTCCGCGGCATATCCGTCGAGATCATTCGGCGTTTCCAGATAGAACGGCAAATCACGCAGCATGGGATGGCTGATGATTTTTGCGATGGTTTCTTTGCCGAGGAAGCCTTCGCCGATTTTTGCATGGCGGTCCTTGGAGGATCCCGGCGGGTTCATGGAATCGTTCAGATGCACCGCACGCAGACGGTCAATCCCCACAATCCGGTCAAATGTGCGCAGGACACCGTCCGTATCGCCGATCAGGTCATACCCCGCATCGCTCACATGGCAGGTATCGAAGCAGACGCCGACATAGTCCCTGACCGAAGGATCCACACGGTCGATAATCATGCGCAGTTCTTCAAAATTTCTGCCGATTTCCGTACCTTTTCCCGCCATGGTTTCGAGCAGGACCGTTGTGTGCATCCCCTGCCACAGAACAAAATGGAGCAGTTCGGCGATATAATCCACACCGGTCTCCACACCCTGTCCGACATGGCATCCGGGATGAAAATTATACAGCGACCCTGGCAGGTTTTCGAGAAACTCCAGCTCGCCGCGCATGGACTGCTGTGAATACTGCCGCACGGCTTCATCCTTGGACGCCGGATTATATGTATACGGCGCGTGTGCAAGGGGCATGATCATGCCGTGCGCGGTGAGCAGGTCATACAGTGCTTTCACGTCCTCCGGATCGGCAGGCTTGTTTGCCCGTCCGCCCTTGGGATTTTTCGTGAAATACTGGAATGTATTGCCGCCCGCGGACAGCATTCTCCCGCCCATGGCAAGATATCCGCCTTCCGTTGACAAATGACAGCCAATTTTAAACATACAAGCTCTCCAATCTTCTTTTTCCGCATGAATCTGTGTATGCGGCATATAATAAGTATTGCCTGAAAACGGCGGAACATTTCCCGCCTGCAAGGAGGATTTTTGTGCGTTCCCGTATTGTCTCTGTCCGCTGTTTTCCCGCGTTCTGCCGCAGAATTGCCGCCGTGCTCCGGGAAGACAGGGTATCCGTTTACGCGGCGCAGGCTTCCTTCTTTGTAATCACATCCGCTGTGCCGTTCCTTTCCCTGCTGTTTGCACTGGCAGGGATTTTTCTTCCCGAATCCGATCTGTCCGGACAGTTTCCGGAGAATCTGCCGGGAATATTTTCCGAACTCAAAAACGCACCGAATGTGCCGCTTTTGTCCCTTTCAGCTGTCACAACGCTCTGGTCGGCGTCACGCGGCATGGCGGCAGTCCGTGCGGGAATCGAAAGTGTCTACCGCGCCGATGCCGTGGAGGGATTTTTCCGCAGGCGGATCCGTTCGGTTCTTTCGACCCTGCTTTTTATCGCCATGCTCGTTGCATCAGCGGCGCTTCTTCTGTTCGGGGACTATCTGTCCGTCCTGTTCGGGAAGTACATTCCGCTGTCGTTTGAAAAATTCCGCACACCTCTGTTTATCCTTACGATGACGGGCATTTTCACAGCGGTTTATCTGTCCGTCGCCCGGCGCAGTGCTTATGTCAGGCATCATATTTCCGGGCATCTTCCCGGTGCGCTGTTTTCCTCAGCCGGATGGATTCTGTTTTCCTATTTCTATTCCCTGTACATCCGGCACTTTCCGCGCGCGTCGGCTGTATACGGCAGTCTGGCGGCGGTCTGTCTGATGATGCTGTGGCTGTATTTCTGTATGTGCATACTCCTTTTCGGCGCCGTGATCAACAAACTGTGGTTTGCCGGTACAAAGCACACACAGAAGCCGGACGTATAAGCACAAAGCGGCGGCGCTCCTGAAAATCGTTTCGGGAACGCCGCTGTTTTTTCGCATCATAGAGGATTTACTGAACCGGATGGTCTCCCGTCGTCGGCTGTGCCGTGGATTCCTGACGGATTTCGGCGATATAGGCATCGTGCTCTTCCTTGGTGGCGGAGAACTTCGTCGTTCCTTTATGCGCCACAAAGTAGCAGAACTCCGTCTTTTCGGGCTGCAGAGCCGCCAGCATCGCGGAAGCGGACGGATTGGCGATCGGTCCGGGCGGGAATCCTTCATACATATAGGTGTTGTACGGCGAGTCAATCAGAAGATCCGCTGCCGTAACGGTGGTGCGCTCCCCTTTGTCATGGGAAAGGACATACGCAATCGTCGCGTCACTCTCAAACTTCGTGAACTGCCACGGTCTGTTGAGTCGGTTGTGGAAAACCGAGGACACAGTGAAGAAGATCGCAGGTGATTCCGCTTCTTTTTCGATCAGGGACGCCAGTGTGATCATTTCGTCCACTGTATAGCCGAGAACTTCACACTGCGCACGGTATTCCTTCGTGAAAATCTGGGAGAAGCGCTTGAGCATCTTGTTGACGACCGTGTATTCACTCGATGCCTTATAGAACTGGTAGGTATCCGGGAAGAGGTAGCCTTCCAGACGGTACAGACGGTCTTCGTCCATGCCATTTTCCTCCAGCTCACGAATGAACCAGTAGTCGAACTCGCCGTTCTGGATCACATCCACAAAGCCTTCGCGCGTACCGATATTGTAGCCGTTCACAAACAGGTCGATCATCTCGTCGATCGTATAGCCTTCGGGGATGGTGATATCGACCGTTCCGGTTTCCGGCTTTTCCTTGAACTCATCGAGAAGGGTTTCGTAATTCATCATGCCGTTGACCGGATAGGTGCCGGCAAGAAAATCCGTATCGCTCTTCTTGGAAACCGCGTACAGCTTGAAAATCGTCGGATAACGGATGATATCGTTCCGGTAAAGGATATCAGCCACCTCGTCCAGCGTCGCATATTCGGGAATCACAACTTCTACGATTTCATCGGACTTGACGAAGGAGAACATATCATTGCCGATATGGATGATGCAGAGCGCAAGGAATACGGAGATGACGATGATAAAAATGATATACACGACTGCCTTGACGACACTGACGACCGTATTGCCGCCTTCATCGCTCGAGACGCGTTTTTCCTTTTTGGGCTTCGGCTCCTCGAATGCATAGGGCGTCAGATCCGTATTGCGGGTCTTCATCATCTGTCCGCGCACGTTTTTGGGAGCGGCGGGAACAGAAGCAGCACTGCGCACGGCGGGTACGGCTCTCTCTGCCGGTACTGCTGCCTGCCGCTGTCCGTTCTGCACAGGATGATTCTGCCGCACAGATTCTGCCGGAATACTTCTCTCAGCGGGCTGCACTCTGCGGTTTTCGCGTGTGCCCTGCGGCATCCGGGACTGCTGCGGCTGAACGGGATTCTGTGCGGAAGTATTTCGGTGCACAGGCATCTCTGTCCGGCGCGGTGCTTCTGCCGTACTGCGGTTTGCCGGAACATTCTGTTTTACCGGCTGCTGTACACGCTGCACATTCTGCGCGGCAGGCTGGCGTACCGGCTGCTGCACATTCTGCTGCGGTGTGCGGGCACTGTCCGCATTTCGGACAACGGGACGCGGCTGTCCCTGCGGGCGGTTCTGCATGGGCTGAGCGGATTGTCCGGCGGCGGTATTTTTCGCCTCGAGACTCTGTCCGTTGGCGGTGTTGATTTGTTTTTTCATGCTGTCGGCAGAATGAGCGGTCACGGAAAATGTCCGTGTCTCGTTCAGTCTGTCCGGTCTTTTATTCTGTTCCGTAAGGATCACCTCACTTCGGTTTCTGAACCGGAGAAATCAGAACTCTGCCATCGCTGCTGCTGTGAACAGGATGACAAGAAGGAGAAATGTCGGGGTAAAAAACGCCTGCGCAATTCTGGAAAAGATGTTTTTCCGTCCTGCGGATGCGTATTCGGAGGGGAGGTTCTTTTCCGCATACCCGTGGTAGATGCTCTGGGCTTCATAGCACATCAGCATGGCGGACAGCACGCAGGCACCGCCGATGAGAATCATAAAAAGCACAAGGCTGACGTTCTGCTTGTCCACGATATGCAGGACATATTTTTCACACAGGAGAACAACGGTATTGTTCAGTGCGTGAATCAGGATTGCCGCTATGACGGAGCGTGTTGCAAAAAGCACCGATGCCAGCACCAGTCCGGAAAAGAGGTACACGGGAAAGCGTACCAGAGAAAAATGCGACATGGCGAACATGACCGCGCTCATAAAAGCCGCTACGGATGCACCGTACCGTTCGTATTCTCCGATGACGATGCCGCGGAAGAGAAATTCCTCCGTCACAGCAGGGAGAACGGCAAAGGCGACGATCAGGTAAATCGTATCAAAGAAACGCTCGTTCATGGCAAAAGCGGCGTATTCGGTGACGGATGACGCGGCAAAAGCATCGGGATATGCGTTGTACATCAGCACACTCACCAGCACCACGCCCGTCAGCATGAACACCGCCGCATAGAACAGATACAGAATCTGGGACGGCGCAAACAGACGCAGGCGCAGCTTCGGCACAAACGCCCGGTCGCGGATCATGCAGTAGAACAGCGACGGTACGGCATACGTAAGCAGTTCGATGACCACCACGGCAAGGTACGGATTTTCATCCATCCCGAGCGCGTCTTCGGGCAGAAAGTTCGCCGCGAAAATCAGGGCGAGCACCACGAGCACGAGCACGGGTGTAAACAGATTCGCTTTAAAGCCGGCGTTCAAAATTTATGCCTTTCCGGGGTGTGTCTTTTTCTGATCCTTGGTGACACGAACACCCTTTTCGGTGAGCAGGATATCCACGGAAACGTCAAAGCGTCCGCGCGGCACTTCGGGAAGGATGTAATCGGAATAGACCACGCCGATCGTACATCCGGAAAAAGAGGAAAGATAGCGGTCGTAGAATCCCTTGCCGTAGCCGAGACGGTAGCCCGCACGGTCATACACCAGTCCGGGAACAAAGCAAACCGCGCCGCCGGGAGACATGGGATCGTACACGGGCGCGTCTTCCGCAGGTTCGAGGAGATTGTATGCATCGGGTGTCAGTTCGTCCAGCGATTCGACGATGTGGTATTTCATCGTATGCGTCTTCTTGTCGCACCGCGGGAAGCAGACCTTCTTGCCCTTTTCAAACGCCGTGCGCGCAATGTCGTACACATCAATTTCATCGGAGGTCGCAGCATACAGGAGGACATATTCCGCGTAACGGAAGCTGACCAGCCCTTCCGCAGCCTTGCAGATGGCGCTGTCCCGGCGGAATTTTTCTTCCTCGGTCATGTTCTGTCTGCGTTCTTTATACTCTTCACGGATATCGTCTTTCTGTTTCTTGATCATTTTTCCAGTACAGCGGCAGACAGCTTCTGCGCCGCTTCTTCTCCTTTCATCTGTTCACACAGCACGAGTGCAAATTCCAGTGCCGCCCCCATGCCGCAGGCTGTGATCATATTGCCGTCCTTTTCGACCCGTCCGCCGGTGAGAACGGCACCCTTCAGCTCATCTTCAAATCCGGGATAGCAGACCGCACGCTTTCCTTCGAGCATCCCACGTCTGCCGGGAATCATAGGAGCGGCACAGATGGATGCAATGATTCTTCCGTCCACATATGCTTCACGCACAAAACGGTCCACATCCTTGTCTTCGTCGAGATTCTTCGCACCGGGCATTCCGCCGGGCAGAATGATCATCGCAGGCTTTTCGCCGATAACGTCCGCCATGGAGCAGTCGGCTTCGACAGTAATACCGTGAGAACCGGTGACGCATTTTGTGCCCTTTTTTCCGACAGCCACCGTGCGCACCTCTACACCTGCGCGGCGCAGAATATCCACCGGGGTCAGCGCTTCAATTTCTTCCATTCCATCAGCCAAAAATTCGAGTACCATTTCTATACACAGCTTACCGGCACTTTTCGTCCGGCATGCACTTCTCCTTTTTATATTCTTTCAGAGGATAGACATATTATACCATGAATACGCACAAAAGCGATTAACAATCCATAAACAATCCTCGTCTTTTTCTTACGGGCACGTGTTTTCCGTCAGCCAAAAGACATTTTTCCGCGCTTTTTCGGCAGGCGGCACCTTTCAGACGAGATCAGCCGCGGCTTTTCTGATCCGTTCAGCAATCTCTTCGCGGGAGTCGGGCACATCCGCTCCGTCAGCCGCACAGGGAATCACCGTCCAGCCGCATTTTTCGGCAGTGTAGGCAGCGGCACGGCGGCAGCGGAGGAGGTATTCTCCGTCCTTTTCGTGAATATCGAGTTTCTGCCCGGTTGCTTCACTGCGGTGCCGGACCATCGCGGACGACACGCTTTCGGGCATATCGAGCAGGAAAACGCGGTCGGGTGCGGGCAGTCCGAGTTTGCCGAACTCAAAGTCCCACAGCCATGCGAGAAATGCATCCCACCCGTCTTCGGGCATTTTTGAAAGCTGGTGATAAGCATTGGCAGTGGTGTAGCGGTTGGCAATCACGATGGCGTCGGGATCGAGCATATCCTTTTTCCAGTCGGTGACATAGCTGACATACCGATCGGATGCAAAGAACATGGACGCGGCATAGGCATTTGTCGCATCCGGACTGTCCCCGAGTTTTCCGTCGAGGTAGAGTTTCACAAGTGCACAGCCTTCGGATTCGTATGCTGGAAAATCAATCACGCGCACGCGCTTGCCGAGGCTGACAAAATAATCTCTGAGCAGAGCGGTCTGGGTACCTTTTCCCGAACCGTCCAGCCCTTCGAGTACAATGAATAAAGCCATGATGTTACTTTCTTTTCAATTATTTTATATATAAGCTGTTTAGGGTATGTGATCCGGGCACTGTGCCTTACAGATCAAAAGGCGCTTCGTCCTTCAGACGCATTTCCATGTATTCGGATTTGGTAATCAGCACTTCGCGCGGCTTGGATCCGTCCGGTGCGGACACATAGCCAAGCTGTTCCATGCGGTCGATGAGCTTTGCCGCACGTCCGTAGCCGAGGGACAGTCTGCGCTGGATGAGCGAGGTGGAAATTTTGCCCGAATCAATCGCCAGTTCCACAGCGGTTTTGAGCATCGGATCTTCGTCGTTTCCGTCATCATCATCCCCAGCGGATGCATTTTTGCCCTTGCCGCTGACCACACCGCATTTCTGCGCTTCGCGTTCGATTTCGTTGACAATCTTTTCGCTGTCCCAATTATCGTACGCGGCGTTGATATTCTTGATATACGCGACGACTTCTTCCACATCGCTTTCGTTGACATAGGCGCCCTGTACACGTCTGGGCTTGAGTGCGCCGACGGGATTGAAGAGCATATCGCCCATACCGATGAGGTTCGCCGCATGACCGACGTCAATGATGGTGCGCGAGTCGATCTGCGAAGAGGTGCGGAACGCGATTCTCGACGGGACATTCGCCTTGATCAGACCGGTAATGACATCCACGGACGGACGCTGTGTACCGATGATGAGATGCATCCCTGCCGCACGTGCTTTCTGTGCAATCCGGCAAATGGAGTCTTCCACGTCATCGGGTGCGGTCATCATCAGGTCGGCAAGCTCGTCGATTACGATGACTATGCGGGGCATATATTCGTAGTCGGGGTCGTTTTTCGTGACTTCGTTGAAGCCCGTGATATCGCGCACGCCGACAGCGTCAATCAGCCCGTAGCGGCGTTCCAATTCTCCGACAGCCCACGAAAGCGATCCGGCTGCTTTTTTCGGTTCGCTGACAACGGGAACAAGCAGGTGCGGAATGCCGTTGTAGATCGAAAGCTCAACCTTCTTGGGGTCGATGAGAATGAGCTTGACATCCTCCGGCGACGCTTTGTAGAGAAGGGAGGTGATAATGGAGTTGATGCACACGGATTTACCCGCGCCGGTTGCACCCGCAATGAGCAGATGCGGCATTTTTCCGATATCAAAGTACACCGCTTCTCCGGCAACGTCTTCGCCGAGCGCAACGGTCAAAGGACTCTTCGCATCGCGGAACCGGCTGTCTTCGATCAGCTTGCGCAGGTGCACGGTCGTCTGCTTCTTGTTCGGGACTTCGATGCCCACAGCCGCCTTGCCGGGAATCGGCGCTTCAATCCGCACGCCGGTTGTTGCGAGGCTGAGGGAAATATCGTCCACAAGATTGACCACGGAACGGACACGCACGCCGGGATCGAGCAGAAGCTCATAGCGGGTGATCGTCGGTCCGCGGGAGATATTTTCGATTTTGGTGCTGACGCGGAAACTCTTGAGCGTTTCGACCAGCTTGACAGCGTTTTCCTGCAGTTCCTCCTTGATATCCTCATTGATTGAACCCGGATCGTCTGCAAGAATGTCGGTCGGCGGGAACTGGTACGGAGGAATCGAGGGTGTCTGCGGCTTCACAGGTGCCTGCGACGGTGCGGAAACGGTCGTTCTCTGCACATCGAGCGGCTGGCGGTACTGTTCGGACAGCTTGTCAAGCAGCTCGGCGTCGGCAGGATTGACGAAAATCTTCGTCACGTCGAAGGCATCGGATTCTTCCCCGGACACAGCCAGCCGGACGGTATCGGTTTCGTCCTCTCTGACTTTTGTCTGTGCGGGAGTATCTCTGTGCACGGCAGACGGTTTCTCCTCCGGCATTGCCTCGGTCGGGCGCGCGGAGTCTTTTTCTTCCGTTCCGCCGAAAACTTCGTCAAAATCGTCCTCATCGGCATCAAACGCCGCGTCATTGCCGATGATTTCGACCTCACCCTTCTTTTCCTGCTGTTCATGCAGTCCGAGCGCCGCCATTTCCACAGCGTCCAGCACATCGCCGGCAAGGATTTCGGACGGCATATCCGCATCGGAAAAGTCGTGCTCCGTATCGGGAATTTCGACCTTTCTGTGTTCCGCGGGCATTTCCTGCGCGGAATGTTTTGCGGGGGAATAGCTCTTCATACCGGCAGGCGTATCGGCACGCATATCCTCCGCGCGGCGGGATTTCTCAATCCGTTCCCGCGTCCGGCGCATGACCTCGTCAAAAATCTGTTCGTCAACGGCGCCGCGATCCACACGGGTATCCTCGAGCGCCGCCTGTACATCCACTTCGACATCCTGTTCCTCCGGCTGTTCACAAACAGGCGTTTCGGTTTTCTCCGGTTCCTGTTTTGGCACAGTGATATCGTTCACGGGGATATCCAGTTCCGTCATACGGCGGCGTGTGACACGATACACAGTCGGTGCGGGAGATGCCATCGGAATCTGTTCCCCGGCATTTTCCCTTTTCTTTCCGGCTGATGTACTGTCTGCCTGCACAGCGGCTGTCTGTTCTTCTGTCCGACGCACCGCACGGTTCTGCTTTTTTTTCTCCCGCAGATAGGCGAGGTATTCTTCTTCACGGATCTGGTTTTTGGTAGGCTTTGCATTGCGCCGCTTTTCCGCATCCTGTTCACGGCGCTGCTGTTTCCGTTCCCGGCGCGCTTCTCCGGCAAAGCGGATTTTATATGCAATAAAAATCACGATCATGCGCGGGGTGATGCCGGCAATGTACAGAGCCAGCAGAACAATGGCTGCGATGAGAATGATGATGGTGCAGACCTTGCCAAATCCCATCAGGCACAGTTCCCCGAGCAGTCCGCCGAACACACCGCCGCCGACCAGCTCTCTGCCATCCGCGTAATGCGTTTTGACCGCAAGGGTGGACTGACCGCCGCCGACGGTATGGAGAAACATGGTCACAAGGAGAAAAACGATGACCATGCACGCGCTCCTGCCGGTGAGCTGTCCTTCTTCCGCATCACGGTTCCACAGAACGGTGCGCACAATCAGCAGAACGGGCAGAATATACGCCCCTCCCGCAAACAGTCCTGTCAGAACACTGCGGATTCCGCCGCCGACCGAACCCTCTCCGAAAATCACGCAGACGCCCAGCAGAACAGCCAGCACGGCGAGAATATACGGCGCCGCCTGTCGGATAAATGCATTCTCCCGTACAGGGGCAGTCTTGTTTTTGGTTTGTGTATGTTTCGCAGGTTCAGAGGATTTTGTTTTTTTCGCCGCGGCAGATTTCGATACCGTGGTCGTTCGCTTTGTCTGTCCGGCGTTTTTATTCGTTTTCTTTTTCTCTGGCATAGCTTTCCCTTCCCGGATTCTGTCAGTTCGTCACTTTTGGCGGAATGATCTGCTTTCACACAGTCCCATGCATTCCGTCTGGCGATATAATGCCAAAATATATTGTACCATGAAGCCGGGCAAATTACAAGCCCCGTTTGCCCGAATCCGCGGAAATTATCACAGGAAATACGTCCGGCGGCAGTCCGGCAGTCCCCGCCTCTGTCCCATTTATGCCGAATGTTCGATCGGGCAAAATATATATTTTTCGCGGCAAATCACTTGACAAGATGGGTAAATATGGTATAATATTGGTAAATTCAAAACGATCTGCCGTACACGGCAGTATGGAGGTACACTATGGGTGAAATTTTCAGAGTCGGCGTAATCGGTCTCGGCGGACGCGGACACGGTCATGTCAGAGGTATTCTCACCGAACGTGATGACACAATTGTTACTGCTGTCTGCGATGTATACGAAGACAGAATGCAGAGAACAGCTGATTTCTGCAAGGAAAAAAAGGGCTGGAATGTAGACTGCGTTGCCGACTACCGTGAACTCTGTGCAAGAGACGACGTAGATGTTGTCTGTATTTTCTCCGCATGGGAAAACCATATTCCCGCTGCTGTCTGCGCTATGAACAACGGCAAGCAGGTCTGCACCGAAGTTGGCGGCGCATATTCCGTCGATGACTGCTGGGAACTCGTTCGCGCATATGAACGCACCGGCATTCACTGCATGATGCTCGAAAACTGCTGCTACGACCGCAATGAAATGATGGTCATGAAGATGGTGCGCGAAGGTCTGTTCGGCAAGATCGTACACTGCGACGGTGGTTATATGCACGATCTGCGCGGCGAAGTTTCCCGTGGTGAAGAACACCGTCACTACCGTCTGCGCAACTATCAGAACAGAAACTGCGAAAACTACCCGACCCACGAACTCGGTCCGATCGCCAAGATTCTCGACATCAACCGCGGCAACCGCATGGTCAAGCTGACTTCTATGGCTTCCGGTGCATGGGGGCTGAACGAATTTGCCAAGATGCACGGCGACATCAACCCCGCACTGCAGAGCTATCCTTTCCGTCAGGGCGATATCGTCAAAACCGAAATTCTCTGCGCATACGGCGAAACCATTTCCCTCACTCTCGACACCACTCTGCCCAGATACTACAGCCGCAACTTCACCGTCCGCGGCACCAAGGGCTTCTTCGGTGAAACCGAACAGATGGTATGGCTCGACAGCGATCACGGCTCCGATTTCAGCCACGACGGTTTCAACAACCTCGACAAGTACCGTCCCGAATGGGAACATCCCGTCTGGAAGCACTTCATGGAAGAAGGCGTCAAGGGCGGACACGGCGGCATGGACTGGCTCGTTTTCGATGCATACTTCACCTCTCTGCACGAAGGTCAGGTTCCTCCGATTGACACCTACGACACTGCCGCATGGATGGCTATTACGCCTCTGTCCGAAATCTCCATCGCAAACGGTTCCGCTCCCGTGGACATCCCCGACTTCACCCGCGGCGCATGGACAAACCGTACCGACAAATTCACGGGCTTCTATCAGCTCGACAAATAAGATACATACCTGAACATACCGGGGATGCGTGCTTTCTGCCTTCCCGGTATCTTTATATATAAAGGATATAAAGGAGATTCCCATGAACACACAGCCTCTCAAACATCATATCGCACTTGCTTTTGATTCCGGCAAAAAGCCGAAATTCCGCTGGCAGGATTCCGGTGACTTTGAAGCATGGCGCGCATCCTGCACCGATACACTCAGCGACCTGCTCGGGATGGACGCTTTCGAGGAATGCGAACCTCTTTTTGAAATTACCGAAGACGGTGAGCTGAACGGAAACCGTCACATTCACTTCACTCTGCAGACGGAAGAAGGATATTTCACCCACTGCGACCTGCTTCTGCCCCCGGTACAGAACGGTCCGCTCCCGCTCTGCGCCTGCCTGCAGGGACACTCCAAGGGTTCGCACATCTCCCTCGGCATTGCCAAGTATCCCGGGGATGAAGACACCATCAGCGGCGGAGACCGTGACTTTGCGGTTCGTGCCGTGAAGGAAGGCTATGCGGCGCTTGCCATCGAGCAGCGTGCCTTCGGTCTGTGCGGCGGTACGGAAAGAGGTCCTGCCTGCGAACGCCCTGCAATGACTGCCCTGCTGCTCGGCAGAACCCTCATCGGCGAACGCATCTGGGACATCAGCCGTGTGATTGACGCTGTACTTCTGCATTTTTCCGATCTCGTCACCATGGAAGGCTCTGTTCTGACCGGCAACTCCGGCGGCGGTACGGCAACCTACTATACCGCTTGTCTGGAACACCGTTTCGACGGATATATGCCGTCCTGTGCAGTCTGCACGTACCGCGATTCCATCATTGCCCTGCATCACTGCACGTGCAACTACATCCCCCGCATCGCAAAATACTTTGACATGGGGGATCTTGCCGCTATGATCGCGCCGAAAAAACTCGTTATTGTCTGCGGCAAGGACGACCCGATCTTCCCGCTCAGCGGTGTGAAGGAAACTTTCGGCATCATCCGTGAACTTTACGAAGCCGCAGGTGCTGCTGACAACTGTGCACTCGTCATCGGCGAAGGCGGACACCGATTCTACGCGGATGACGGCTGGAAAGCCATGAAGGAACTGCTGAAAAAATAAATCCAATCAGAAAAAATGCACCCCCTGTCAGACGTTATGATAGATTCTGTCATATCGTCCAACTTTTGGGGGTGCATTTCATTACCGACTAATGTCCTGATTCCTTTTATTTGATTCCGTATCGCTCGGTGTACGTAAGGATATTTTTCACCCAGTGTTCGTGCCGAAAGCTTTTCTTTACATCTGACGGATCGACATATGCGCCGTTCATGATACACTGGATTAGAGCTTCCGCAATCATGGCTTCCCGTGAAAACGGATCGGCAAGGTATTTTTCTATCTCGATGTTCATCTTTCTGTCCACGCCTTCCACAGCACCGAGGTAGAAATAACTGTCCTTTCCGAGCAGTTCGCCGATCTTCTCAAAGCATGCAATGCCCTCGGCAACTTCAGAAACGGTGATTTTTCTTTTGTAGTTCATCTGTCTCACTCCTCCGCAGAGGATATTGTCGACGGATGTTTCCAGCACATTCGCGAGATCGGGGAGAATCGCCGTGTCGGGAAGCGTTTCGCCACGTTCCCATTTTGAAACAGCCTGTGCGGAAATGACTAGCCGCTCTCCAAGCTCGCTTTGTGTTAGTCCCTTTGTCTTCCGCAGTGCGTAGATTTGCTCGCCCACGGTTTTCGCGTCAACTTTCATGGTTCTGTGTCCTCCGCTGTAATATTCTTGTTTGCCGGCACTTCTATCATACCACAGGTGCATGCACAACACAAGAACCGCGCAGTTTCGTTTTTTCCGATAAAATTCAACCGATCACACAATCTCATACCGCACAAATGCAAAGCATCTGCTGCCGGGCATCCACGAATTAACGTTGAACGAACCCTGACCGCCGAAAAAGCGCAGCAGGCATTCGTCTCCGCTGCCGTCCGGATTCATGCGGCGGATTTCGACATTCTTATCCGGCGGATGGTCTCCGGGGCTGACTTCGCGCGGGTCGTAGGAGATATACACGACATTCTTCCCGTCCGGGGAAATGTGCGGGAACCAGTTATGCCGTCCGTTATCGGTCAGGCGCGTCTGGTTCTTTCCGTCCGCGTCCATTTTCCAGCACTCCATGTTTCCCGTGCGCACGGAATTGAAGTAAATCGTCCCGCCGTCCGGTGCATACTCCGGCCCGTCATTCAGCCCGTGCGCATCGGTCAGGCGTGTTTCTTCCCCGCCGCTGACGGAAATCGTATAGACATCGTATTCCCCGTTCCGCTCGGCGCAGTACGCAAGGGTCATTCCGTCGGTAGAATATCCGTGGAGGTAGCTCGGCGCTTTCTGGGTGACTAGCCGCGGTGTGTGATCCCCTTCGAGATCAATCAGGTAAATCCGCGAACCGATGCCATGGTCTCCGTTGGAAACGGCAAGGTACTGTCCGTCCGGCGAGAAGACATGGTCGTTGTTGCAGCTGCGGCAGGATCCGGTCGGCAGTTCTTCCACTTCCTGCGTATCCAGCCACATCCGGTAAATCAGCCCATCCGCGTTGTAGCACAGTTCGTTGTCCGAGCGGAAAAACGGTGCTTCGATCAGGCAGTCAAACCGCGCCAGCTCCCGCAGTTCTCCGTTGACGATATCGTACAGTTCCAGAATGCTGTATTTTATAAACGGATTCCTTTCGGAAAATTTACAGAAGTTCGCAGACTTCCTGCAGCTGTTTTGCCAGATCATATGCCAGACGTCGGATTTCGGGAAGCGGCGGCTTTTCCATCTTGCGCCATGCAAAAATTCTTGCTGTCGGCGGGCACGCCATGGAAATCATATCACAGCATTCGAGCAGATTCGCCGCACGTTCACAGGCTTCCAGAAGCTGCGCCGTATCGGACGGACGGTAGTTTTGTGCGTCGCTGGTATATTCGGTGAGCGCCTTTTTGATATCATCCACGCATCTTCTTGCCTGTCCTTCCCGGTTCGGGAGGGGAACAATAATGGTATCGAGATCACGGCTGCGGTAGCATCCCATCATAGCGGCGATGGTTGCGGGATCGCGCACAGTTCCATCGGGATAGAAGACGCCGTGTTCGGTATCGCAGCGTCCCTGAATCATCAGATTGAAGATAATCCAGCCCATGTGATACTCTTCGCACGCCTGCAGTGCCATATCGTAGGGATTGCACCGTGCGAGGCATCCGGTTTCGGTCTGCATGACGGGTTTGTTATATTTTTTTGACAGCGCATCCGCCAGCGCATAGTTTTCGTACAGTTTTCTGCGGGTGCCGCTGTAGTCGTGGAATGAAAGCACGTCCACGCATTCCGCTGTCGGTTCGACTTCCCATGCGGTGGTGTGACCGATTGTGATGGCGTTGACGGGATCCGCTTCCTTCACAAAGGCACAGGTCCGGCGCAAAAAGGTCCAGAGGAGGTCGTAGCGGCTCTTTTTTTCTTCTTCGGAAATATCCTTCGCGTAGGTCCAGCCGTTGCAGGCGGGTTCGTTCATGATATCCCACATGAGCAGTCCCGGTTCGTCCTTCAGCGTATCGACAACAGCACGGGCATATGCATTGCTGCGCTCGCAGTATTCCTCCGTGAGCGTACTCGGATCCAGCCCGTTTCCGTTGAAGAGGATGGGCATGACCTGATATCCGCAGTCATAACATATACGGACATACCGAAGAAGGTCGCCAAGATACTTTTCTCCGTCCCGTTCGTACGCACCGCGGCTGAGCCAGATCCGGGTGGTGTTCAGATTGACACGTTTTCCGTAGCCCAGTTCTCTGCGGAGCTGTTCTTCTTCGCACATCCGATGGTTGACACCGCGGACCCATGAATAATCGTCCAAAAGTTTCATAAGTAAGCCCTCCTGCAGCCGATTTACTTTCTATCAAAGACACGCACATAGTCCACAACAAAGGTATCCCCTACTGCATCTCTTGCTTCGGGTGTGGCAGCACGTTCTTTTGCCCGGTAGCCGTTTACTTCGGTGGAAATGAGAATGAACTGGGGAATATGCGAAACGGGCGCT
>JAFQLN010000229.1 GCA_017414585.1 Clostridia bacterium
CCTGACGGGGGTCATTCTGGATTCACCGGAGGAAGGGGACGGTTTCCACTTTCTTATGCCGCGCAGGCTGATGTAAATATTCACACCGCTGTATCACGCAAAAACCGTGGGGATTCCTGATAATGGAATCCCCACGGTCGTTTTTTTATTGTCTCTTATCTGCTCATTCGGCAAGCGCGCCGCTCTGCTGTGCAAGTACGTTTGTAAACTTTTCGGTAAGCGCTTCCAGATACTTTTTGGACGCCTTCTGGTTCTTCTTGTACGCAGACGCAAAGTCAGTCTTGTTGCTGCCGAGAGGTGTGCAGAAGCAAGTACGCAGCATGAACTCGCCGAGAGAGTCGTCATATGCAACTGCGAAGGGAGAAGAAATGGAGTCGTGGATCAGGTCGATCATCTTCGCGTCGTCCTGACCGTCCACATACTTCACCTTCAGTGCGTTTTCATAGTACTGGGGGATAACCATCTTCGCGGTCTGAATGGAGAGAACTTCCAGACAGGTGAACACGAAATCCAGGTTTGCGGGTGCTACCGTTACGGGGATCGCACCGATTTCTGTGATGTCATGCATACTGGAAACATACGCTTCCTGTTCGTCGTCCAGCTTGGGGTAGGGAACAACGCCCATGGAGAATTCGATGTCGCGCAGGTTTGCAAGGTCGCCCAGACGGTTGTAGCCCATGATCAGGGTACGGCTGTTTGCGAAATTGCTTCTCAGACCGGCAGCAGTCCAGTCTGTAATGTCTCTCAGAGTCGCGTCATTGTAGAACAGCTCGTTCATCTTTTCCAGAATCTGTACGGAGCGCTCGTTGTTGAAGGCATACTGTACGCCCTCGGGTGTCCGTTCGATAAACTGGATGCCGGTGCCAATAAGGAACGGAATTGCGGAGCCCCATGTACCGATGCAGGTGAAGCCGAATACGTCGCCTTCTTCCATGGTGCCGTTGCCGTCGCTGTCTTCCATGGCGGTGGTGGTGATCTCGATCATCTTGTCGTAGGTCCAGCCGCCTTCAAATACCAGACTGTTGATGTGCTCTGTGGTGCCGTAATGGTTTTCCAGCAGGTCTTCGTTGACATAAAGCACGTGGCTGCTTGCCAGAGCGTCCGTGAAATAGTCACCGATCAGGCAGTACATACCGCCTTCCACGAAGACAAGGTCTTCCATGGCCTCTTTGTACCAGTAGCTCTTGTCCAGATCAAGGATATCGGTTTTGATTACGTTGTGCAGGTTGCCTTCCGCGGAAAGGGATGCGAAAGTACGCAGGTCGTTCGCCATGATGTCATAGGCGTCCACGCCGGACATAACCAGGTTGTTGATCTGTGTCTTTACGTCGCTGTAGTTGTAGTTCGCTTCCGTGAATTCCAGAGTGATGCCCAGCTTTTCGCTGACCAGCAGGTTTCTGTCGTATACGGCGTCGTTGACGATTTCGCCAATCTGTTCGCCCGTACCGCGGATGAACTGGTCACCGTTGGTAGCGTCGGTGGTGTCAACGGATGTGAGAATACGCAGGGACTTTCCGTTGTAGTTCACATCGGCAAACCGCGCCATTTCGTCCTCTGCCGCTTCGCCGCCATCCACAGCGGGATTGGACGCGCCGCCGCCTTCCGCTTCACCGGATGTGGTGTCGGAGCAGGAGCATACTGCGGGAAGAAGCATGGCAAGAATCAGAAGCAGAGATAAAAGCTTTTTCATAATAATGACGATCCTTTCTTTGCGTTTACGGAGATTTTCCGGTTGTCTCCGTATCATGTTCCTTTTTTCCCAGAAATCTTACCTGAGATTAAGTTCATTATAGCACAATGGGAACAATATTGTCAATCTCACCCCGGCATTTAACAGATCATTCATGTTATGACTATATTTTAGTTCTCCACTCCCGGATACTGATTTATTTTTGTGTAAACCACTGTTTTAGTTATGCAAAGAATCCGAATAAAAACACAGCCCGGTTTCTGCAGTTTTTCATGCCCCGGACTGTGTTAACGCAGTATTCTTTTCGGTTCTGTTTCGTTTGATTGTATGAACAATATGAACCATTCAAAGTCTCACATTGACGCCCGCATTCCGCGGCTCCGTCTTCAGATCCCGGATCTGTACCTCGCCGAAGTGGAAAATGGAGGCCGCAAGACCCGCATCCATGGAAGGAATTTCCCGGAAGAGGGAAACAAAATGGTCAATGCACCCCGCACCGCCGGAAGCGATAACGGGAATGGAAACCACATCGGAAACCGCTTTCAGCATTTCGATATCGAACCCGCCCTTGACGCCGTCCGTATCGATGCTGTTGACCACGATTTCACCGGCGCCCCGCGCTTCACCCTGCCGGATCCACTCGATGGCGTCAATGCCCGTGTCTTCCCTGCCCCCTTTGGCAAAGAGACGGAACTGACCGTCCACGCGCTTGATGTCGCAGGAGAGCACCACGCACTGGTCGCCGTATTTTTTCGCCGCCTCCGTGATCAGACCCGGATTCCGGATGGCACCGGAATTGACGCTGACCTTGTCGGCACCGCACTTGAGCACTCTGTCAAAGTCGTCG
>JAFQLN010000230.1 GCA_017414585.1 Clostridia bacterium
GAACATACGCCGCTCCGGGAGTCAGCCTGCCGCCGATGAGGGAAAGACCGTATCCGAGTCCTCCTGCAGCACCGGCACCGGGCAGGGAAGAAACCGATTTTCCGACAGCGCGGTCACAAACGGAAGCGTAGGAAGCCATTGCCGCATCCAGAACGGGAAGCAATTCCGGCAATGCTCCTTTCTGACGGGAATACAGCATAACCGCACCGGCAGATCCGGTCAGCGCAACGGAAGTGTCTGATAAAAGGGTCAGGCGAATTCCATCCAGTCGAGCAAGGGCAGGCGTAAGGTCACAGGACGCAACGGATGCAAGGGAAGCTGTTGTGCACAGCGCGAGCTGATTGCCGTCCTGATCGAAGAAGCGGGCACCAAGAGCAGAGAGCGCACCGATTCCGCCGTCACTGGTTCCGCTGCCGCCAAGTCCGACAACGATTTCCTCAAATCCCAGTTCCGCAGCCGCTGCAATCATCTGACCGACGCCATATGTGGTGGAACGGAGAATATCAAAACCGTGCTGTTCTGCATGACGGATCCCACAGGCGGACGCCATATCAAAAACAGCCATGCGGCTTTCGCAGCAGAAACCATACACTGCATCAACAGGAAAACCATGCGTATCGGATACCGTGATGGTGCACGGCTGAGCACGCAGAGAATGCATGAGGGCATCCGCTGTTCCTTCGCCGCCGTCGCCGACGGAAAAGACGCGGACATCTGCATCCGGACAGCGTCTGAGAATGCCTCGTCTGACTGCATCGCCCGCTTCATAAGAGGAAAGCGAACCTTTGAAGGAATCCAGTGCCGCTGCGATTCGCAGTTTTTTCATTTTATTGATCTCCGTCCGCGTTATAGTGGCAGGGTGAACGGTAGAATTTTTTCAGATCAATGGTCAGTTTTCCGTCATGCTCGCGGAATCCGAGAGAACGTATGAATTCTGCGGGAGCGGCATCCGGTGCCATGGTGATCAGGGGAATGTCGGCGCGGTAGACAAAATTCATCACTGTGCGGACAAGAATAAAGACCGCTTCATCCTTTTCACATTCGGGGGCATAAGCGACGGAGCGGATAAGTGCTTCTTCGGGATCGAAAGTGAATTGGCACATACCGATGACTGATGTGACAGTCGTATAATCTTCATCCATTTCACCGGCGAAAAAAGCGTATGTGTTTTCAAAATAGGGGCAGCCGAGCAGTGCGGCCATATCAGCCTGCAGTTTTCGGTCGCGGATGGGCTGTACTTCAAACATAATGAACTCCTGGGTATGTCAGTAGGAACGGAGCTGTTCCGTTTCTTCTTCGGTCAGATGCCGCCATTTTCCCGGTGCAAGACCTTCAAGGGACAGCGTACCGATGGAAATGCGCGTGAGGCGTGCGAGCTTGAGATTGTGATGTGCGCAGATATTGCGGATTTCACGATTCCTTCCTTCATATAAAGTAAAGCGGAGAAGTGTGGAAGGCGTGTTCTGGACAGCTTTGTATTCGACAAAGTCAACGCCGAAAGGCTGCAGCATATATCCGTCCAGTTCAAAAGGCTGACGGATTTTTTCTATCTGCTCCTCGGTGAGATGCGCGGTTACTGTTGCGAGATACTGCTTTGGAATCCTGTGGGAGGGATGCGTGATGCGGTTGGTCAGCTCACCGTCATCCGTACAGAGAAGAAGACCGTCCGAATACAGGTCAAGACGTCCGACCGGATAGACGCGGCAGCCGACATTTTTGAGCAGGTCCGCGACAGTTTTTCTGCCCTGTTCGTCCGACATGGTTGTTACATAACCGGAAGGTTTGTTGAGCAGGATATATGTATGACGGCGATTTTCACCGTCCGTCATTTTTTTGATCGGCTTCCCGTTGATCTCGATCAGATCGGTTTCTGGATCAACCTTGTCACCGAGGGAAGCGGGGATGCCGTTGACACGGATATGTCCGGCTGTAATCTCCGCTTCGGCAGCACGCCGGGACATGATTCCGGACGCACTGATATATTTCTGTAATCGTATTTTTTCCATTTGTTAAGATCGCGGTCGGATCATATCGAGTAATTTTTCAGCGAAAGATGGATTATCTTCCGGAATGGGCACTGTTTCTGCAGCAAACAGGGGAATGGATCCGAGTTCTTTCCCGTCAGCAAAAAAAGTGACAGTACCGCACACTTCTCCTTCGGAAACGGGCGGAAAACGGAGCGGACCGCATTCGACCGTGTACGTGCTTTTGACATTGTTCTTCAGACAGGCGGAAAGCGCATCACGGTTGACAACGGTCAGTTTTCCGTCATCTGCGCCGGGGCAGGGAATCTCCAGCTGAAACTCACCCGGTTCTGCGAGAGAAACACGGGAATAGGAGGAGAATCCAAGCTCGTGCATCGCCTTGTGATCCTGCCAGTCGTCGGGAGCATGCAGAGTGACTGCAATCACAGAAACACCGTTTCTCTGCGCAGAGGAAACGAGACAGCGTCCGCTCTTTTTTGTGAATCCCGTTTTCACACCGTTGACCTCGTCCGACAGACGCAGGAGCTTATTGTGATTGATCAGCACACGACCTGAGGTCGAATCTGTATCCGACAAGGGGAGCGTGTATTTCTGTGTGGAGACAATGGTGCGAAACGCTTCGTTCTGCATGGCATAGGCAGTCAGCTTAGCCAGATCGGCGGCAGTGGTATAATGCGCGTCATCATCCAGTCCGTGCGGATTGGTGAAATGGGAATCTGTCATTCCGAGACGAGCCGCAGTTTCGTTCATCCGGTCAGCAAAAGCTTCAATGGAACCGGATAAACCGATGGCAACAGCGGCGGCTGCATCATTGGCACTTTCCAGCATGACAGCATAAAGCAGCTGTTCAAGCGTCAGCTCC
>JAFQLN010000027.1 GCA_017414585.1 Clostridia bacterium
AAGTAGCAAAAAGAGGAACTTTTTCGGAAGTCTTGGGTGTTTCGAGCTCTGCGGAGCTCGACAAGGGGCTTTGGCAGAAGTTTCTAAAGAAACTTCATTGAACCCCACGAGCTTTTGAAAAAGCTCGACCAAAACTTTTTACTTGCGACAGACCCATACTCCGCAATTTCCGAAATACTTCGCAATTTCCAAAACCGGCAGACCGACAAAAAAACAGCGTGCCGCTTGATTTATTCCTGTACGGAAATGCGGCACGCCGGGCATATTTTATTTTACAAGGTGTCTCTTGATCTTCTTCGAGGTCGTCTTTTCAAATTCCGTCTTGCGGAACTCGAGCTTGTGAATCTGCTTGAACGACGGCAGCTTCTTGTTCAGCGCGGCAATCTGCTTCTGGATTTCCGTCCGGAATGCGTTTTCGTCCATATCCGGATACTTTTCATAGTTCGGGAAGATTACGGCGATCAGCTTCGTACCGTCTTCCTCTTCGCGTCCGACCACCACGGATTCCGCGATCATGTCGATGCCTTCGAGGTATTCCTCGATTTCTTCCGGGAAGACGTTCTTGCCGTTGTCGAGGACGATGACGGACTTCATGCGGCCGGTGATATGGATGTAGCCGTCCTTGTCCTTGTAGCCGACGTCGCCGGTGCGGTACCAGCCGTCGTCCGTGAAAGCAGCGGCATTTGCTTCATCGTTGTTCATGTAGCCGAGCATGACATTGTCGCCCTTGACCTGGATTTCGCCGGAGATGTAGCCTTCATCCGTGGTCGTGGTGCCTTCAATGCGGGACTGGCAGCAGGAAACGTCGGGACCGACAGAACCGGGCTTGCGCTTGGTATAGGGCGTAACGGCAACGAGGGGAGAGCATTCCGTGATGCCGTAGCCTTCGTAAATCGCCATGCCGAACGCATCGAACGCCTGAATCAGCTCGGGGCTCAGTGCCGCACCGCCGCAGACGATCTTTTCGACTCTGCCGCCGAATGCTTCACGGACATCCTTGAAGAGCTTGTTGCTCATGTCGATGCCCGCACGCTTCATGAGGTTGGCAGCCTTGATTGCCGCGGGGAGAATCTTGTCCTTGCCGCTCTTCTTGGCTTCGGTGAGGATTTTTTTGTACATCGTCGTGACGAACAGCGGAACGAGAACGAGCGCGGTCGGCTGGAATTTCTTGAAGTTCTGTACGGCGTGGCGGATGGAATCGTTGATGCAGATTTTCATGCCGTATGCGGGACCGGCGATGAAGGTGCAGGTGAGTTCGTAGGTATGGTGGACGGGAAGAACGGATACGATGACGTCGTCCTTGTTGAAGTCCACGCTTGCGCAGGCTGCATTGGCTGCCGCGAAGATATTGCGCTGGCAGAGCATGACGCACTTCGAGGTACCGGTGGTGCCGGAGGTAAAGAGCAGTTCGCAGCAGCGTTCGGTATCGGTATCGGGTTCATAGGGGAGTGCGGAGTTTTCACCGTCGCGGAAAATGGATGCGCAGGGGTATTTGCTTTCGCCTTCGGCAGCGTTCGGATCCATCGGGATGAGCAGGAGATTGTCTTTCTCAGCCGCGATTTCTTCGTACATCTTATTGAAGGCGGCGGAGTAAACGACAGCGGATGCGTCTGCTACGTCGATGAACTTGGAAATTTCCTCCTGTGCGAGTTCCTTGTCCATGGGAACGATGACGTTGCCGGACAGGATGACTGCCTGATAGGTAATGAGCCACTGTGCGGAGGTTTCGCCCATGACGACGATCTTCCTGCCGGCGAATTTGCCGAACTTTTCGGTCAGACCCATTGCAAAGGTGCGTACTTTCTGTGCAAATTCTGCGTAGGTCATTTCTTTTACGCTGCCCGCTTCATTCCAGACGAGCATAATGCGGTCGTTGTGGTTTGCGAGAACGGTGTTGTATTCGCCCATGGTATAGGCGGGGGTGAAAATGCGCTCGGTCGGTTTTTTGTTGGATACCTTAACCTCTTTTGCCATGATTTTTTCTCCAGTCTGTTTCCTGATTCATGTAAAATTGAAAATGGTGATAACGTGTCAAACGGGATGGGTGCGGGGATTATTCCTGTGCGAGTGCGAGCAGATTTTCGTCCATGTGGGAGAGGACGGCGTAGAAGGTTTCAAGCTGTTCGGGGGAGATGCCCGCCGAAATCTTCTCCACCGCTTCTTCGATCATGGTATTGACGCACTGCATGACGCGCTGTCCCGCTTCGGTGAGTGAGAGCAGCTTTTTGTAGTGCCGGCTGCCTGCGTCCTCTCCGTCGTGCACATAGCCGAGCGTTTTCAGCTCTGCGGTGATGCGGGAGATGAACGCCTTGTCCACGCTGCAGGATTTCGCCAGTTCGCCGGGTGTCATGCCGTTTTCCGCGCGGGAGAGGCAGTAGAGAAACATGAGATGCATACTGCGCAGACCGAAGGCGGAAAGCTGTTCGTTTTTATATTTCTGAATATTTTTGAGGATTGCGTCCGTTGTGAGCGAGAAGCGGAGGAATCCGTCGTAGTTTTTCGGTGAAGTCTGTTCTGTCCCGTGCATGGATGTGTACCGGCAATCCTTTCAGAAATGTTGACATATCAATTCAGTATAGCACGGCAGGAAGATTTTGTCAAGGGATTCGGCGGAGGACAAAGAAAGTTTACAAGTTGAGGGGAAAACGGAAGTTCATGTATGAGTATATGCAAAACGATCATTTTTTCCGCCGACATATCGTTAACTTTGAAGTTATTGCATTGGTGACGGGTGAAGAAATATCCAAAATCCGGTAGGGGAGGGGCTTGCTCCTCCCGTCGAATGATTTGTATAAACCGTATTTTATGATCTTTACGGACGATTTGTTTATAAAATCACGTGCGT
>JAFQLN010000028.1 GCA_017414585.1 Clostridia bacterium
GTGGCGGAGGAAACGGGATGCGCGATTGTGTTCATCGGTCATCTGAATAAAACGAAAGGGACAAGCAGTGCATACCGCGGACTCGGAACCATCGACTTCCGTGCATCGGCGCGAAGTGTGCTTCTCGTCGGCAGAATCCGCAAGCAGCCGAACGTGCGCGTGATGGTGCATGACAAATCCTCGCTGGCACCGGAAGGAAAACCGCTGGCGTTCAATCTCGGAAACGAAGAAGGCTTCCATTGGCTGGACGGCTTTGACGAGATCACCGCGGACGAGCTTCTCAGCGGCGGTGGTGCGGAAACGAAGGGAGATACGGCGGAGGACCTGATTCTCGATATGCTTTCCTCCGGTGAATATGTGGCGGCGGAAGCGATTCACGCAAAAGCGAAGGAGCGGAACATCTCCACGCGAACGGTCAACGAGGCGAAAAGCAGAATCCCGGGCATCGTCACAAAGAAGATCGGCAAAGGATGGTTCTGGGCGATGCCGGACCGTGCGGGAAAGGGCGATGAAGATTGTAACATTGCAGTGTCAGCCGAAGACAAGACGGAAGATTGCAGCCTTGAAGAAGATGCCGCCCCGTGTACGCTGCAATGTTGCATTGATGAAAACGACCGCACGGAGGTGCCGACGGAGGAGCTGTCGGAGTTACCGTCGCAAGTTTCGCCTTTGTCGGTCAAGCCGTCCGCGACCGAAGGCATTGCGGGCTAAGCCCACACCCCTATGAAGAAAGAGAGGTACAACATGAAGGACAACAGAACCAAGCGCGTGACCTTCCGTGTCACCGAAGACGAATACAAAAAGCTCGAGGAGCTTGCCTACGGCTCCTGCAGACTGCTCTCCGTGTACTGTCGGGACTGCGTGTTCGGGCGAAAAATCATCGTCATTCCCGGCGTGGATGCGGCGGTGGGGCAGCTCCGACACATCGGAAACAATCTCAATCAGCTGACGTGGCGGGTCAACGAAGGAACGCTCACAGCGGTGAATCTGGAGGAAACCAAGCAGGAGCTGGCAAAGCTCTACGATCTGCTCACCGAAAAAATGAAGGGAGCGTGAGGTATGGCGATCGTAAAAGTAAAAGCCGGCAAGGGTTCGCTCTCGGATGTATTCAACTACGTCCTCGATCGGGAGAAGACCGAGGCGCATCTGATCGCGGGCAAGGACTGCATGACCGAGACGGCGCAGAAGGAATTTGAAATGACCAAGCTCCGCTTCGGCAAGACTGACGGCAGAACCTACTTCCATATCGTGCAGTCCTTCTCGCCCGAGGATGATCTCGACCCCTACGCCGCGAACAATCTCGGCTATGAATTCGCCCACTTCTTCGAAGGTTATCAGGTTCTGGTGGTCACCCACACCAATCGCGAGCATCTGCACAACCACATCATCGTCAACTCCGTATCCCATGAGAACGGCAGGAAGCTGCACATGGAGCGGTCGGATATGGAAGCGCTCAAGGCCCATTCCAACGAACTCTGCCGCCGATACGGTGTCTCCGTCACGGAAACGGACACCCGTGCCGGCAAGAAAAAGAAGTGGAAGGACGATCTGATCTACACCGCGTTCCTCGGAATCGCCTACACCGCGTCGAAGGAGGAGTTCATTGCGTACATGGAGAACCACGGCTACAGCGTTCACTGGGAGGATAGTCACAAGTACATCACCTACACCACGCCCGACGGCATCAAGGTGCGCGACAACAAGCTCTTCGATGAGCGGCTGATGAAAGACAATCTGGAGCTGTACTTTGCGATGGGCGGGTGCTTCGGTCCACTGGCAAACGATTATATTTATTATGAAACACCGGAGCTTGATCCGGGTGCCAAGCACACGCTAAGCACCGATCTTATCAATCTCATCGGCAACTTCCTCAGCATCGCACCGCAGACAATCTACTACACGCCGCGGCCGCTGACCGAGATGGACAAGTGGGAGAAGGAACGGCTGGAAGAAATCCTCGGCAGAAGGATCTCCGCCGA
>JAFQLN010000029.1 GCA_017414585.1 Clostridia bacterium
CAAAGCCCCTTGTCGAGCTCCGCAGAGCTCGAAACACCCAAGACTTCCGAAAAAGTTCCTCTTTTTGCTACTTTTTCTCCTCGCTAAAGGAGAAAAAGTAGAGCATTATTCTTGAAATAGCGAGAAGGCGTGTCGCAAATTACACTTTTCAATGTAAATGCGACAGCCCCGTTTTTTGTTTTGCGGGGGCGTGTTAGTGCGACAGACCCAAGTCCTCCAAGCGTTTTCTCTGAAAAGCTGACGCCGACCTGTTGCAAAACGGAGGGGAACGTGATAAAATGAAAGAAAAACCAAGCCGGAGCGCACACCATGGAAGTTTTATACCTTTGCCAAGATTATATCATCATCCGCAAGCCTTACGGAATGCTGTCGGAAAAGCCCGCGGACGGTGCACAGCGCGCCAATGTCCCCGATGCCGCTGCCGCAGTCCTCGAAGAACGCGGGATGAAAACCGAGGGTGTTTTCTGCGTGCACAGACTGGATGCGACAACGGAGGGCGTAATGGTGTATGCGCTGACGAAAAAAGCCGCTGCACTGCTGTCCGGGGAGATTGCGGCGGGAAGATTCAGAAAAACCTACCTCGCGTGGATCACAGCGGACGAATCGCTGCCGCGGGAAGGACAGATGCGCGATTTTCTCTTTTTCGACCGGCGTGCCGACAAATCGTTCGTCGTGAAGCCGGAGAAGAAGGGTGCAAAGGAAGCGCGGCTTTCCTACACCCTCGGCGATGCTTTTCTGCTTGACGGGGAGCTGATCACGCCCGCATCCGTGCAGCTGGAAACAGGACGCACCCACCAGATCCGCGTGCAGTTTGCGTCACGGAAGTCCCCTCTCGCCGGAGACGGAAAATACGGCAGCCGCGTGAAGCGAAAAGGCGCATCCCTGTGGTCGGTACGGCTGTCCTTCTTCTGGAACGGGGAAGAAAAGGTCTACACCGCTGATGTGCACCCGTAATATCTCTGCGGAAATTCTTTGCCGAAACGGAATCCAACATCCGAAAGGAGTTATCATATGGAACAAAAGTACATTCTCATCAGTCCCGCCTATGACGCACCGCAGCTGTTTGCCGGCTGTGCACAGATTTTTGCGGCGTTTGCGGAAAAAGAAACGGGAATCTCCTGGACAGCAGGCGAAGGCGGCGTCACGCTTCTCTGTGATGCTTCTCTCGATGCGGAGGAATACACTTTCAGCTGTACCCCCGACGGTATACAGCTGACCGCATCCGCGCCCAAGGGAATGCACAGCGCGCTTGCCGATCTTCTCGGGCAGATGAAAACCGAGGACGGAAAGATTCTTGTTCCCGTACAGGACAGACGCGAAAAGCCGGACTGCTCCTACCGCGGTCTTTTAGTGGACGTTGCCCGTCAGCGTCATCCTCTGCCGTACCTCAAACGGGTCATCGACCTGTGCTGGAAGAACCGCGCATCGCATCTGCAGCTGCATTTTACGGATGAGCAGAGCTTCACCCTTCCCATTGCCGCATTCCCGACGCTGTACATGGAGGAGTATTCCTACACCCGGGAAGACATTGCCGAACTGGTGGATTACGCCGACGCGCACGGGATTATCCTCGTACCGGAAGTGGATGTTCCGGGACACACGGGATCGCTCCGCCGCGCATATCCGGAAGTTTTCGGCACAACCGGCGTTCTTCCGGCTTCGGACGAAGTGTTCGGCGCTCTGCGCGTGATCTTTTCGGAAGTGGCAGCGCTTTTCCCGCACTCGCCGTGGATTCATCTGGGCGGGGACGAGGCTGCAATCGGAAACTGGGAAAAGTGCGAAACGACCCGGGCATATATGCAGGCGCACGGCATCGCGGATATTCACGAGATGTACGGGGAGTACGTCCGCATCATCACGGATATGATTCTCTCCATGGACCGCACGCCCATGGTCTGGGAAGGCTTTTCCAAAGAATACAACGACCGCATTGACAAGAGAACCATCGTCATGGAGTTTGAGTCCTACTACCAGCTTGCGCCCGAACTGGCAGAATCCGGCTTTACGCTGATCAACTGCTCGTGGAAGCCGCTGTACATCGTTACGCCGGTCAGACACTGGACGCCGGAGGAAATTTCCGAATGGCATCCGTGGATGTGGGATCACTTTGCTGAGTTTTCCGCCGCTTACAACAAGGGCGTTCTGCTCGACCGGAAGTATCCCGTACTCGGCGGACAGCTCTGCGCGTGGGGCGACCGTCTCGCCGGCATGGAAAACTGGCGCGAGGGACTGGAGATGGAAATCACCCTGATCGCGGAACGTCTTCCGGCACTCTGCGCACGTCTGTGGACGCTGTAAGACCTTTCATTTTCCCCTGCGCGGACTGCTTGTAAAATCATGCTGCGGCATCTTTTTGCTTTCGTGAAATGAGACAAAAAGATGCCTTGATTTTTGTCAGAATTCATCATAGTCCCCCTTGACTGAAGTGCCTCGGCTGTCGTATAATAAGCCCGTGTGCGTCTCTAACCATACTGGACGCTGTGAGGGTTTATGAACAAACTTGAGCATCTCGGTCACCGTCATTCCTCTCACCGGAGAGGACATTCCGCAGGCGGGTGGATTTCATCCCTGTTCGGTCATGCTGCCGGATTTGTCAGAAAGAATCCCGTTCTTTCCATTGCGGCGCTTCTTGCCGTGATCACTTCCGTCATTGTGCCGCCGGACGCAAAGTACATCGGCTACTTCGATTTCCGTACTCTGACCTGTCTGTTCTGTACGCTGGCTGTCATCTGCGCACTGAAGGAAATCCGCTTTTTCTATGTCTGCGCGGAAAGAATCATTGCCCTGATGAAGAATCTGCGCCTTGCCGCCATCGCGCTCGTTACCATCACGTTCATCGGCTCCATGCTGATTGCGAACGATATGGCGCTGATCACGTTTCTGCCCCTCGGTTATCTGGTTCTCTCGTGCACCGGGAAGGAGAAGTACATGGCGTACATCTTCATCCTGCAGAATATTGCGGCAAACCTCGGCGGCATGCTCACCCCGTTCGGCAACCCGCAGAATCTCTACCTGTATTCCACCTTTGCGATCGGGGCAGGGGATTTCATGCGCACCATGCTCCCGCCGTTTCTGCTGTCGGTGCTGATCATCATGCTCTGCTGTCTCGTTCTTCCCGCGGATCCGATTGCCTACAAAGGCGAACCCAGCGTAATGCCGAAGGGCAAGCTCGTTTTCTACCTCGCGCTGTTTGCTCTTTCCATCCTCATTGTCTTCCGCAGCATTCCGTACTGGATCGGACTGATCGTGATTCCCGCAGCACTTCTGTTTGCTGACAGAAAGGCACTTGCCGAAGTGGACTACGGTCTGCTTCTCACATTCGTCTGCTTCTTCATCTTCTCGGGCAATATGGCGAGAATCCCGCAGGTATCCGCGCTGATGCAGTCCCTTGTCGGTCACTCCCCGAAGCTGACCCTCGTCTGTTCCGCGCTGTCCTGTCAGGCGATTTCCAATGTTCCCTCCGCGATTCTCCTGTCCAAGTTCACAGAAAACTGGCGGGCACTTCTCTACGGCGTGAACATCGGCGGATGCGGTACCATTATTTCTTCCCTTGCGAGCCTGATCACCTTCCGCACCTTCATGTCGCACCACAAAGGCGTCAAAGGAGCGGCGGGCGGATACATGAAGCTGTTCACGCTTCTGAACATCGCATTCCTTGTGCTTCTGCTCGGACTGTGCCTCCTGCTCGTATAACAGAATATTCCTGCCAAAAGCGGCAGCCTGACCGGATTTTCCGGAAAACGGCAGCTGCTTTTTTTATGCTTTCTGCCGGGGGAGATCGGTGAAAAGAATTGACAATTCCGTTTTTGATGCTATAATATTAAAAAAAGGTTTTTATCAAACCGGAAGGAGTGCCCATGAACCGAAGAGAGCTGATTGCCCATTTTGACCGTCTGGCGCCTTACACGGACAGTATGATTGAACGCGGGATCGAAACGCACCGCAAAGGTCTGTTCGCCGTCAGGATACTCGACAAAGAAGGCAGACCGCTGGCAGGCGTGCCTGTGAATGTAAAGCTGGCGCGGCACGAATTCAAGTTCGGCTGTTCGCTGTTTCTTCTGGAGCAGTTTCCGGATGAAAGGCGATGCCGGCTGTACAGGGAGGAATTTGTCAGACTGTTCAATTACGGTGTGATGCCCCTGTACTGGGATACACTGGAACCCGAACAGGGAAAACCCAGATTCAGCAAGGATTCCCCGAATATATATCGCCGCCCCGCTCTGGATATCGTCCATGAATTCTGCCGTGAAAACCGCATCGGCATCAAGGGGCACTGTCTGGTGTATAATTCCTTCAATCCCGGCTGGATGCCGCGCGGCGACCGTCGTTCTCTGAAAATGCTGATTGAAAAGCGATGCCGGGAAATTGCGGAGCGTTACGGGGACGATATGCTGGATCTGGACGTCATCAATGAGATGTATACTGTTTACCGCAACGCCCACGGCGAGTTCGGATGCCGCGATCTGCCCGTATGCGATGAACCGGGACACGAAAAGTGGTGCTTCGACCTTGCGAAAAAATATTTTCCGTATACCCGTCTGTTCTGGAATGAGGGATGCTTTGAAACCTTCGGAAATTCACAGTATACCGGGGACAAGAGCCGGTATTACCTGATGCTCAAACGCTGGCTCGGCGAAGGCGCACCGATTGAAGGGATCGGAATGCAGTTCCACGATTTCACCAGTGACGTGTATGAAGAATTCGCTGTTTTCAATCCTTACCGTGCGATGGATGTTTTCCGGCTCTATTCCGAATTCAAACTTCCCATCCATCTGTCCGAAGTTTCCATACCGTCCTACTCCAACGAGGCGGAAGACGAAGACGTACAGGGGGAACTGACGGAGCGGATGTACCGTCTGTGGTTCAGCCAGGAATATGTGGAATCCATCGTCTGGTGGAACATGGCGGACGGTATGGCATACGGCGGAGAAAACAGATATCATGCCGGACTTCTGCGCAATGACATGAGCCATAAGAAAGCCTTCGATGTGCTGGATCGGCTGATCAATCACGAGTGGCAGACCGAAGAGTCCCTTGTCACCGGTGAAGACGGACGCGCATACTTCACAGGATTCTACGGAGACTACCGTGTGCAGGCGGACGGAATTTCGGAAGAACGCCGTTTCTATAAGGAAAACACAGGGTATTACCATGTCACTGCCGGACCGATGGAGCAGAAGTTCATTCTGTGACGCTCCCGCAATCAGCGAAGAAGAAACAAATAACGGTTTGAAATCAGCCGATATCTTATAAAAGGAGAGAACACTATGTATAAGGAGACTTACAAAACCGCACTGGCCGGATACGAAACGTTCTGGGAAAGAACAAACACAGCGCGTCCGGTTCTCAATATGTCTTACCGCCTTCCCATAGGCGAACATTATCCCGCACCGGCTTCCGTGAACCAGCAGTGGCTGGACGAAGAATACCGTGCGGGCGCATACCGTCACACCATTGCCAATTCGGGTTATCTGGCAGAAGGCGTGCCGATGATCTTCACCAACCTCGGGCCGGGATGCTTCTCCGCGTGCATCGGCGGGAAATTCACCCTTGCGCCGAACACGGTCTGGTTTGAACACGAGCCGGTTGTGGAGGACTGGGAAAATCCCCCGCAGATCAAACTGGAAGAAGACAGCGAAATGTGGCAGCATATGCTCCGGATGCAGAAATACTATGCTTCCCAGCCCGACATCGGCTTTTCCATGGCGGATCTGGGCGGCATCATGGATATCGTAGCGTCCCTGCGCACAACGGAACCGCTGCTGTGCGACCTGTACGACTATCCCGATGAGGTACGTGAATTCTCCGTACGGGTCAAGGATCTGTGGCTGGACGCCTTTGATCAGCAGTGCGAAACGCTGCGCCGGGCGGATGTGCCGTACAATTCCTGGATGAACATTCCGTCCGCGAAGCCGTGGTACCCGCTGCAGTGCGACTTCTGCTACATGATTTCCCCGAAGCAGTTTGAAAAGTTCGTTCTGCCGGAGCTGGTCGATCAGGTGAATCATATGCCCCGTTCGATTTACCATCTGGACGGTGTGGGCGAAGTGCCGCATCTCGATATGCTTCTCGACATTGACGGACTGACGGGCATTCAGTGGGTGCCGGGAGCAGGGAACGCGCCGCTCTGGAGTGAAAAATGGTTCGATATGTACAGGAAGATTCAGGACAAGAAGAAGAATCTCGTTCTGCTCGGCGGACTTTCCGAAGGGGATATGGCAGGTGCGGAACGCCTGATCAAATCGCTCGATCCGACGGGGGTATTTATTTCCTGCGGTTTCTCCAGCCGGGAAAAAGCGGAAGAAATGCTTGAAAATATAGAAAAATGGCAGGCATAAAATGAAATCTGCCGCAGTCCGGAGAAATGGGGTGTTCCCATCAGCCGGATTGCGGCAGAATTTTTTGTTTTTCTTCGGTTTATGCCGTCAAAGAGCGGTCAGCCGATCCGGACGGGATCCACCAGACCTGCCATGCGGGCGACGATTGCCGCTGCCTGACTGCGCAGGAAACTGCGGTTCGCGCCGAAGGAACCGTCGTCCAGACCGTTGACAATGCCCGCTGCGGCAAGTGCATTTACCGCTTCGCCGACTTCACCGCTGTCGATCAGATCCCAGAAATGATTTTCGTCAATGACGTTGATTGTTTGGGCATCGCCGAGAACCTTTGCGAAAATGAGCGCGGCTTCTGCTCGGGTGATGACGGTATTTACGTTTTCGGGCGTGTACCGGATGATGCCGGCATCCCATGCGTAGTCCATATAAATCTGATACCAGACGCCGGTCTGATCCTGTGCGCCGTATACATGACTGCCGCTGCGGTACTGGTCAAGGCGCACCGCAAATGTCACTGCCTGCGCCCATGTCAGTTCTCCGTTCGGATTGAAGCTGCCGTCGGCATTTCCCGCAATGATGCCGGCATCCGCCGCTGCAAGAACCGTATCGTGATACCACGCGTTTTCGGTTACATCCGTGAAAGAAACGGATACGTCGGGCGTATCGTCGTAATCAGGCGTATCGTCATAGTCGGGCGCGCCGTCATAGTCGCTGTCATAGTCGTAGTAATCCGGGATATACTCTGTAATATCGTTTACCACGACACGGAACGTGATTTCGGGATCCAGGAAATTCACCGTATAGTCTTTTCCGTAGAAAACACCGTCTTCATCGCAGCTCAGCCGGGGATCGTCAAAGCAGATCACATCTCCGCCGTAAAGTTCGCATCCGCCTTCCACACGGTCGCCCATGCCGTATCCATAGAGGAAGGTGTAGTTGTCGTAGGTCTTTCCGTTGTCGGGGAGAATCAGCTCACAGTCCGGCCAGACGAGGTATTCCGTGAAGATCTTGGTTCCGTTGCCGGTGCCGACTTCATAGGAATACGTGCCGGCAAGGGGAACTGTGAATTCAAAACGGTCTCCGCCGGCGGTAATGATAACATCGTTTTCGATGCCGTTGCCGGGATAATAGCAGTTTCCGTCCGCATCGGTGAATACGCCGTTTTCTTCATCGTAATACGGATCGGCGTAGTTCGGATCTTTCTCCATTCCGTCGAAAAGGGAGTCGCCGAAAACGGAGTCACTGCCGCTGTCCTCAGGAGCGGTGACCACAAGACAGAAGGCATCCGAAGCGGCAACAGACCAGGAATAATATACGCCTTCTTCGAGAACATAATAGCTTCCCGGCAGGACATATCCCATGCCGTCCTCATCGGTGCGTTCGTTAAGGTATTCGGTGACGCCGGCGGTTTTGTTTTCGGCAATGGTAACAGAGCCGTCCGTGATTTCCGCGGCACGGATGGATGCACCGGAGGTCAGACCGTCGATTTCGTTGAGAACCGTCACGGTGAGCGTTCCGTCTGCCTCTGCAGATGCATAAATCAAATCAATATCCACCCATCCTTCCGAATCGTAAACGGTGGATATGGATGTGATGTTCGGGATGTCGAGATTGTCACGCCAGGAAGTGCTGTAGGTCGGTACATCGCTTCCCGCTGCCGGGAAATATTCCGCTGCCGCAGAGGTGGATGCTGCGCCCGTTATGCACAGGGCGAGAAGAAATGCTGCTGATTTTTTCATGTCAGAAAACCTCATAGTGTTTTATTATGTGATGATTATTCACACGCTTCGCGGAACTTCGTGAATGCGGCGAGGTGCGCTTCGTCGGCTTCGGGGGTGATATTGCCGATCATTTCCATCTCGTCAGCGGTGAAGCCTTCGGGCAGGGTCAGGAAGGAACGGAATTCTTCGGAGATATACGGCTCGGACGCGGATGCGGTGCAGTAGTAGCCGAGGTATTCATAGCATTTCGCACCCCGTTCGGGATCGAGGACATACTCGATGAATGCGTGTGCCGCGTCGGAATCCGGTGCGTTCGACGGAATGAACATCGCCATGATGCCGAATCCGATGCCCTCGGAGGGGAACACGATCTGAAGGGAGGGATCGGTCATCTTGGCAACCGTTACCTGCGAGGTGTACATGATCGCCGCGTCGATTTCACCGGAGAGAAGGTCATCCTGGATGTTGTCGTCCTTGATCAGACGGATATTCGGTGCGAGGGAGACGAGCTTTTCGCCCGCTTCGGCAATTTTCGCCGTGTCGGTGATGTTGTAGCTTTCGCCCATGGTCTTGAGCGCCATGCCGTTGATGACGCGGTAGTTGGAAATCACGCCGACCTGATCTTCGAGGGATGCGTCCCACAGGTCAGCATATCCCTTGATATCGACGTCAACTCTGGCGGGGTTATACACAATGGTCTGCACGCCTGCGCCGTAGGGGATGGTATATTCGTCCGTCGGGTCGTAGAACTGTCCCTGATAGAGAGGATTGACGTTGCCGGCAGACGGCAGTTTTGCTTTGTCGAGCTTCTGAACAAGTCCCTTTTCGATGGCGACTTCGATGATGTAGTCGTCCGCGATGACGAGGTCGTAGTCGCCGCCCTGTGCAGCTTCGAGCTTGGCGAGCATGGTTTCGTCATAGTCGAAGTTCACATAGTTGATTTTGATGCCCGTTTCTTTCTCGAAGCCGTCGAGAATTTCGTCCGGGAACATACCCGCCCATGTGAAGAGATTCAGCGTTCGTCCCGAGTCGGCGCCGCCGGAGCAGGACGACAGTGCAAGGGGCGAGAGAAGCAGAAGAAGGGCAAGAAAGACGGATGCAAGTTTTTTCATGATTTTTCCTCCTTGGATTGAGTATATAGAGTTTGTTTTTAAAGGAGATTATATGATTGCAGGGTTATAGTTGGGCGTGTCGCATTTACATTGAAAAGTGTAATTTGCGACACGCCTTCTCGCTATTTCAAGGATAATGCTCTACTTTTTCTCCTTTACGCAGTAAAGGCGCTTTAGCGAGGAGTGAAGTTACGTCGTAACTTCCAAGTAGCAAAAAGAGGAACTTTTTCGGAAGTCTTGGGCATTTCGACCTCTGCGGAGGTCGATGAGGGGCTCTGCCCCTTCAACTGAGGAGCTGCGCATCCTCGGCAAACATTTTGAAAAAGTTTGATCAAAACTTTTATAC
>JAFQLN010000030.1 GCA_017414585.1 Clostridia bacterium
ACAGGTAAGTTCTGTCCGGAATGCGGCGCAAAGAAACCCGAAGAAAAGCCCGCAAACGCATGGACCTGCAAGTGCGGTGCCGCTGCGACCGGCAAATTCTGTCCCGAATGCGGTTCTCCCAAGCCGGCTGACGAAGGCTGGGTTTGCTCCTGCGGTGCGGTGAACAAGGGCAAGTTCTGCGCGGAATGCGGTGCAAAGAAACCGGCAGGCGTTCCCCAGTACAAGTGCGACAAGTGCGGCTGGGAACCGGAAGATCCGCATAATCCTCCGAAGTTCTGTCCGGAATGCGGCGATCCCTTTGATGATGCTGATGAAAAGTAACGCCGATGGCTGAACTGATTACTTACAAATGCCCGTGCTGCGGCGGTGCGATTGAGTTTGACAGCACGGCACAGAAAATGAAATGTCCCTACTGCGATACGGAGTACGAAATGGAGACGCTCCAGTCCTTTGACGCTGTTTTACAGGACGAAAAAGAAGACGAAATGCAGTGGGAACAGCCCGAAGAAGACGAATGGTCGGAAGAAGAAAAAGAGGGACTTCGTTCCTATGTCTGCCACTCCTGCGGCGGGGAAGTCATTACGGATGAAACAACCGGCGCGTCCGCGTGCCCCTACTGCGGCAATCCGATAGTGATGACGGAACAGTTTGCCGGGAATCTCCGCCCCGACTTCATCATTCCGTTCAAGCTCGACAAAAAAGCGGCGAAGGAAGGACTGGCGCGGCATCTTTCAAACAAGCGCTTTCTCCCGAAAGTGTTCAAGGATGAGAATCACCTCGATGAAGTCCGCGGCATCTATGTTCCGTTCTGGCTGTTTGACTCGGAAGCCGACGCACAGCTTCGTTTCAAAGGGTCGAAAATCCGCACATGGCATGACGCGCGGTACAACTATACGGAAACTTCCTACTATTCCGTTGTCCGAGGCGGAGAAATTGCGTTTGAAAATGTTCCTGTGGACGGATCGACGAAAATGCCCGATGACCTGATGGAATCCGTGGAGCCGTTCGATCTTTCCGAAGCGGTGGATTTTCAGACAGCCTACATGTCCGGATATCTCGCAGATAAATACGACGTGACTGCGGAAGAATCGGTGACACGCGCAAACGAACGTATCAAGCAGAGCGTGGAGCAGGCGTTCACCAGAGCCGCACAGCCGGGATATGCATCCCTGATTCCCGAACAGAATCATGTACAGCTCAAAAAGAACCGCGTCCGCTACGGTCTGTACCCGGTCTGGGTTCTCAACACAACATGGAACGGGGAAAAATACATCTTCGCCATGAACGGACAGACCGGAAAATTCGTCGGCAACCTGCCTGTGGACAAGGGGATTTATTGGAAATATGTCGGAATCGGGACTGCCATCGCATCGGTGCTGGTGTACGGTCTTGTCTGGCTGATGAATGTGATGTGAGGAGGAGAACGATGAAAAAACACTTTTTCCGCTTTGCACTCCTTACGCTGTTCTGTGCGCTCTTTCTTGCCGGCGCTGTCTCAGCAGATATGCCGCGTTTTGTGGACGGAGCGGGACTTCTGTCGTCGGAAGAGGCATCGACTCTCAGCCAGCTGCTTGATAAAATCAGTGAAGAGTATGCGTGCGATGTTGTCGTTGTCACGATGCAGACCTATGACGGATACTCGGTTCAGGCAGCGGCAGATGATTATTATGATGAAAACGGGTACGGATACGGCGCAGAGGCTTCGGGGATCATGCTCCTTCTTTCCATGACGGAGCGGGAATGGGCAATGTCCACCTGCGGGGAAGCCATCGGGATTTTTTCCGACCGCGCACTCATCCATCTGGAAGACGAGCTGATGCCGTATCTGATGTATGAGGACTACGCGGGGGCGTTTTCCCGCTTTGCAGAAAACTGCGGGGAGATTCTCTCGTCGGGCGGTTCCGCTTACCGGGATGATTCCGGGTATGATGACGGGTATTACACCGATGATTTCTACGGAGATTATTACGATGGATATGATGTCACATACGAAAGCCGGGGCGTTTCCCCCATGTGGATTCCCGGTTCGGTTGTCATTGGATTTATTATATCCTTGATAGTTGTCAATATCATGAAAGGTGAAATGACGACGGTCAGGATGCAGAACGGCGCATCCTCTTATGAAAAGCAGGGCAGCTTCCGCGTGACCACGCAGCAGGATCTGTTCCTTTACCGCAATGTAAACCGAACACCTCGGCAGACGCAGCAGTCCTCCGGCAGCGGCAGAAGCGGCGGCAGCAGTGTGCACAGAAGTTCCTCCGGCAGAAGTCACGGCGGACGAAGCGGACGGTTCTGAGCATTTGCCGAAAGGCTTTCCGTATTATACTCCGATAAGAAACAACGATAGAAGGAGACACGGCAATGAAATTGACTGACATGACTTTTCACCGGCGTTTTTCGCTGAACTTGTATAAAAACAAGAAACTGAAGCTCGGTGAAATGAGCTTCACAAAGGATTTTGCGCATACCACACGCGGAGATCTGTATCCTGTCCTTGCGCACAGCGGCGATTATGAAGAAACGATTGCCGGGAACCGGTATGCATTCACATCGGACGACGGGAAAATCACCCGTCTGCTCGGACAGTTCTTTCCGTATGCGACCTATGAAATGACGCTCGGACAGCTGAACGGATCGGCGGGATTTGCATTCCGTCTGCCCGGTGAACGGAATGTATCGCTGATTCTTACAACGGAGAACGGTGCACCGGAAGCTGTATTTTCGTGCGGCGAACGGACGGAACGCGCAGCGGTTGATACCGATTTTCGTCCCGGATGCAGACTGGTGGTCACTGTACGCGGGCACGCGCTGGATCTGTATTATGACAATACGGACTGTCTTGCATATAAGTGCAGCTTCGGTGCGGAAGAAATTGCGGACAGCGTATACAGGAAAGTTTTCATGGCATCCTGTGCGGCAGTGGAAATCACGGGTAAGGCTGTGCTCAGCGATGTGCAGTTTTATCTCGACTGCGGCATTTCTCAGGCAGATATCCGTCCGATCCGCTATGAAAACGGAGATGTAATGATAGAAGCGGGGAAGATTTATCTCACCATTTCCATCCGGATGGAAGCGGAATGCTATCAGGGTGTATTTTCGTGGGTTCCCGGAACGGCGGAACTGGAACTGACCGGTGCCCTCTTTTACGATGCGGGAGACGACCGCTGGGGCAACGACGTTGCGGCATCCATTCTGTATCACCGGGGTGAGGGACTGTGGTATATCTGGGTTTGCTCTTTCTGCCGCGGACATATCCTCGGTTACGCAAAGGCAGCGGGGGACGTGCGTTTCGGCGTGAATGCGCTCGATATCACGCTGATGGATCCACTGCCGGAAGGTGCGGATGAGACGCTCTTTCTCGGCAAAAAAGGGGATGAAGACCCCGACTTCTACTATGATGCAGAAGAAAAGAAGTGGCATATGTCTGTCTGCCGCGTTTCCGACCGGGACCGTGCCTACCGCTATTTCTTCTTTGAATCGGACGAACCGTTCTCCGGCTACCGCTGTATCGGTCATACAAAGAGCGGTGCGGAAACCGGCGGCTCGTTTGTCAAAGCGGACGGTGAAAGATATTTTGTCTGCGGAAACGATTTTTCCAAGCGTGCGGACTACCGCATCTACCGTCCCGATGACTTCGATACGTTTGCACCGATCCGCTGCGATTATGATGACGGCGGCTTCCGCGGCTGGGGAACGATTATCCCCTGTCCGGTCGGTACACGGATGAAATACTATTGGCTGACCTTCGACCGGCACAACGGCAGCGGCTACAACTGGAGTTACGGCAATCTCTACTGCTGCGAAGCGGATTCGTATGAACTTCTCCGGTAAACGGACAATAACCTCTCCGGACGCAGCATGATTTCATGTTCGGAGAGGTTTGCTTCATCCGGAGGATTTGTGCGGAAGAAATTTTTGAAATACGCAGAAGTGCCGGCAGAAAAATATCTTTTTCCGGTCATATAGAGCAGAGAGAGAGAAAGAAACCCGCAGCAGAAAGAAACCTATGCGGGCGAAAAATTATGATGGAAAGAAGGAATCCGATGAAACTGCATATTGAGGGAATTACAAAATCCTACGGAAGCAATCTGGCACTGAACGGTTTTACCGCAGAGCTGACTCCCGGAATCTACGCGCTTCTCGGTCCGAACGGCTCCGGAAAATCCACGCTGATGAACATTCTGACCGACAATCTCAAAGCGGATGCGGGGACGATCACGTATGACGGGGAGAATGTCCTTGATATGGGCGTGCGCTTCCGTGAAAAACTGGGGTTTATGCCGCAGTATCCGGGGCTGTACCCGAACTTTACCGTGGAGCGCTTTATGTGGTACATGGCAGCGCTCAAAGGCATGACCAAAGCGGAAGCACAGGAGCAGATTCCCGAGATCCTTGCCGCTGTGGAGCTGGAGGATGTGCCAACGCGGAAAATCGGTGCACTGTCCGGCGGGATGAAACAGCGGCTGACTCTGGCACAGGCTGTGCTGGGGGATCCGGAAATTCTCATTCTTGACGAACCGACAGCGGGACTGGACCCGAAGCAGAGAATCGCCGTGCGCAACTATATCTCAAAAATTGCGTTCAACAAAATTGTCCTCATTGCCACGCACGTGGTTCCGGACATTGAATTCATTGCGAGGGATATCATTCTTCTGAAAAAAGGTGTGATTGCGGACAACGCGTCTCCGGCTGTTCTGACACAGAAGATTGAAGGGCAGGTCTGGCTTCTTCCGTGTGCGGAAAGCGAAGTACAGGCAATGCAGGAATCGTTCCGTGTCACAAACATTTCGAGAGACGAACGGAGCGGGGAAGTTCTTCTGCGGGTCCTGTCTGATGTGAAACCGACCGATGCGGCACGGACAGTCCCGCCGACTTTGGAGGATTATTACCTGACTGTTTTCAGAGAAGATTAAAGAAGAATCAGCCGGCAAACAGATGCAGATCGCAGGATTTGTGTCTGTTTTCTTTTTCGGATGAATGAGGATATTAAAAAACGATGAAGCTTGTAGACAGGAGCAGATCAATGTGCTATAATGAACAGTACGATAAGCAAACTATTCGCAGATATAACAATGGAAGAAAGAGAGGAACTGTATGCGAATTGAATGGAAAAGCTGTTTCCGTGTCGGAATCAGTGTAATGCTCGTGTATCTGGGAATCCGGTACTGGGTATTTCTGGAAAATTTTGCCGCTGCTGCTGTCGGAGCTGCATTTCCGTTGATCATCGGTGCGCTGATTGCGTATCTGGTGAACATTCTCATGAATGTTTTTGAGCGGCACTTTTTCCCGCGATCAAAGAAAAAAATCACAGCTGCAGCACGCAGACCGGTGAGCATGATTCTGGCTTTAGCCGCACTTCTTGCCATTCTGACATTGGTAGTCTGGCTTGTGCTGCCGGAACTGGTATCCTGTGTACAGCTCATGCTGCAGATGATTCCTCCCGCTATGGACAAGGCACTCGCTGTCATCGAAAGCTGGAACATTCTGCCGGAGGATATCATTGAATTCCTCGATTCCATGGACTGGAAATCGAAGATCGAACAGATTCTCAGCGTGGTTGTCAACGGAGTAGGCGGTGTCATGGATGTGGCGTTCAAGACGGTTTCGACGGTTTTCTCCGGGATCATAACCGGACTGCTTGCCGTGATTTTTGCGCTCTATCTCCTGCTCGGCAAAGACAAGCTGGGATACCAGACCAGACGGGTGATGAAGCATTATCTCAAGCCTTCGTGGTATGAAAAAATCATGTATTTCGTGCGGATTGTCGATGACAGCTTCCACCGCTTTATTGTCGGTCAGTGTCTGGAAGCGGTGATTCTCGGTGCTCTCTGTACCGTAGGGATGCTGATTTTCCGTTTCCCGTATGCAACGATGATCGGTGCGCTGATTGCATTCACAGCACTCATTCCAGTAGCCGGCGCGTATATCGGTGCAGGCGTGGGAGCATTCATGATTCTGACGGTTTCTCCGTTCAAAGCGCTGATGTTTTTGATCTTTATCGTCGTTCTGCAGCAGCTGGAAGGCAACATCATCTATCCGCGCGTGGTCGGTTCTTCCATCGGACTGCCGGGTATCTGGGTGCTTGCAGCTGTCACGGTCGGCGGCGGAATTCTCGGTGTAGGCGGTATGCTCGTCGGCGTTCCTCTGGCGGCTGCTCTGTACCGTGTTGTCCGTGAAGATATCGCACGGCATCCGAAGGACGGGGATTTGCCGGAGATGAATCGGGAAGATGAGATTTTGTCTGAAACGGCTGCAGAATCCGGAGGAACAGAAGAAATCGGCGGAACGGAAGAATCCGGTGAATCCGAAGAGCTGGAGGACAATCATGCTGAAAATAACGAAAACATCGAGCCGCTCGGCTAAAATCGCTCTGCTGCGCTCGGTGCTGATTGTTCTCGTCGGCATTGTGCTCGCAGCACGGTTTCTGCGCGGCGACTATTATGCTGTCTTTCTCTGTGTCCTGACGCTGGCACTGTTCAACATTCCTCTGATAGTGGATCGGACGTTCAATCTCAAACTTCCGAGTCTTCTGGAAATGATCGTGCTCCTGTTCGTCTTTGCGGCGGAGATTCTCGGAGAAATTGCCAGTTTCTATACCTATATCCCGTGGTGGGATACGATGCTGCATACGGTCAACGGCTTCATCATGGCTGCGATCGGCTTTGCACTGATTGACCTTCTCAACAATTCTCCGAAATTCCATTTCAGTCTGTCCCCGGTTTTCGTGGCATTCGTGGCGTTCTGCTTTTCCATGACTGTGGGCGTGGTGTGGGAGTTTTTTGAATACGGAATGGATATTCTGGCGCACACCGATATGCAGAAGGACCGGCTGATCACATCCGTGTCGTCCGTTCTGCTCAATCCCTCCGGCGTGAATGAAGCGGTAAAGTTTTCCGACATCACGGAAACCGTCGTGCGTTATATGAAAGACGGGGAAATGACCGAGGAAGTAATCCGCGGCGGGTATCTGGACATCGGCATTATCGACACCATGAAGGATCTGATCGTGAACTGCATCGGTGCAGCGGTCTTTTCCGTGATCGGATATCTTTATATCCTCGGACGGAATAAAAGCCAGCTTGCGAAAAAATTCATTCCGCAGCTCAAAACCGATGAGGAAATCGCCGAGACAAAGCGGGTAATCGAACAGGAACGCGCTGCACGCAAAAAACGCAGACATAGCAGACATAAGAGAATACGGAAATAGAAGAAAGCTGCTGTACAATCCCGATGCGGGAAAAATACAGCAGCTTTTTGGCTTGGTTATTTATGGAATGCATATGCGAGGAAACGCTGGATATGGACGTCCCAGTATTCCCATGTATGCGCGCCGGGATCTTCCTCGTATACATAATCAAAAGGATTGCCCTCGTAGGAAAGGAAGGTGTCACGGGTGAAATGCGCGGCTTTGAGAAGAAAATCATCCGAACCGCAGGAGTGGTACACACGCGGAATGTTGGTGCCGGATGCGGCGATTTTTGCGATGTTTCCGACGACATCTTCTTCGCTTCCAGCAAGATTTCTGCTGTCGAAGCGGATGAACATATTCCGGTTTTTCACGGGATCTATCTGCGAGGTGTCAGTCGGGAGCGGATGATTGAAAATGCCGGCGGAGAGACAGCCGATGACGGAATAGAAATCCGGATTTGCCAGCCCGATTTTGAGTGCACCCGCACCGCCCATCGACAAGCCGCAGATATAGTTGTCTTCCCTTGCCAGAGAGAAGCCGAAAAAGCTGTTCATTACGGCGGGAAGTTCTTTTGCAGCATAGTCGTAGAAATTTCCGCCGTGCGCGAGATTGGTGTAGCCGGAAACTTCCACGGAAGGCATAACAACGGCAAGACCGAGGGGAGCAGCATAACGTTCAATGGAAGTGCGTCGCTGCCAGATTGTTTCGTCATCGGAAGCACCGTGCAGCAGCCAGAGGACGGGCGTTCTTTTTTGTTCGGCAGATTCCATTCCGATGAGCTTTGTGGATTTCTGCGGAAGGATCACGTCACAGCTGACGCCGCGTCCGAGTGTGTTCGAGAAAAAGTGGGAGTGAATCAGAGCCATCGTCAAGCCTCCTTTTTCGCACGGCGTGCACAGATGAAGTCAAGGACGTTCTGGATTTCCTTGTCCCAGAAAGCCCAGTTGTGGACGCCCGGTTTTTCCGAATAGATCAGGTCATAGCCGAGGGAGAGCAGGTGCAGATGCATTTTCCGGTTGTCGGCGAGCAGAAAATCCTCCGTGCCGACAGCAATGTAGAGTGCGGGCAGGGGAGAACCGTCCTCTTTGCGCACCTTCGCCATGTGATAAAGGTCGTTGCAGGAACCGGCGAACTCGTCGATACTGCCGAAAATATCGGTGAAAAACGTGTTTTCCGGATGGGCAGGATCGTACAGATGCGTCGGATCAAATGCGGCGGACAGCGGGCAGGCAATCGAGAAGGTTTCGGGATAGGTCAGCGCCAGTGCCAGCGTGCCGTATCCGCCCATCGAAAGTCCCGCAACATAGGTGTCTTCGCGCTTTTTCGATAACTGCGGGAAGAAGGAACGGCAGATTTTGGGCAGTTCATCGCCGATGAAGGTGCGGTAATTGTATCCGTATTTCATGTCTGTGTACCAGCCGAGGTATGTGGTGGGCATGACAACGGCGATGCCGCGCTCTTCGGCATACCGTTCAACGGACGTGCGGCGCATCCAGATCGTATGGTCGTCGCTCATGCCGTGGAGCAGGTAGAGTGTCGGGATTTCAGCGCCCGTTTCCCCTTCCTTCACGCCGATATTTCCGCGTGTTTTCTGGGGAAGAACGACATACATGGACATACACATACCGAGTACATCCGAGAAAAAGTTGACTTCCATGAAAGCCATGGGGGTACCCTCCTTTGTTCGTCTTAGACTATTTTCATTATAGCATGATTCATTTCATCTGTACAGAAGATTTGAAAAATGATCGAAAAAAGGAGCTGATTCTACAAGATTACGATCCCGTCGAACGAAAATGACGCACACCGATGCGCCAGAGCAGATAGCATGGCACCAGGAAGACAACGGAGGCAAGCGGTGCGAACATATAAAGCCGATTGTCCGTCTTTCCGATCAGATAGAGCAGAGGATAATACTGCCACAGCGCCATGGGAATGATGTATGTGAAGAATTTCAGCACAGCATCGCCGTAGATCGCAAGGGGATACGAACCGAATTCGCGTCCGCCGTCGGTGAAAATGTTCATGAATTCGAGC
>JAFQLN010000031.1 GCA_017414585.1 Clostridia bacterium
CAAGATGCCGGAAGCGACGGCGGCTGCGATCGACAAGGACGGCTGGCTGCACACCGGTGACCTTGCGCGTCGTCTGCCGGACGGCAACTACAAGATCACGGGCCGTATCAAGGACATGATCATCCGCGGCGGCGAAAACATCTACCCGAAGGAAATCGAAGACTTCATCTACACCCACGAAAAGGTACAGGACGTTCAGGTCATCGGCGTACCCGACAAGCAGTACGGCGAAGAAATCATGGCGTGCGTCATCAAAAAGCCGGGTGTGGAATGCACCGCCGAGGAGATCAAGGAATACGTCATGTCCCACATGGCAAAGCATAAGACTCCCCGTTACGTCGTCTTCGTCGACAGCTTCCCGATGAACGCTGCCGGCAAGATTCTCAAGTACAAAATGCGCGAAGATGCCAAGAAGCTGCCTGAATTCCAGGAAGCTGCCGGTATTGTTACGGCTTAAGGGGATCCAATATTGTTTGTGCAGATTTTTGAGGGGAACTTTTTCGAAAGTTTCCCTCAAATATTTCGTAAGCGATTGTCGTGAACAAAAAAAACCGTACCGGTTGACAATCCCACGCAATCATGATATAATAATTGAAACTATTTATAAAACGGAGGAACAAGTCATCATGGACTGCGGCGACAGTACCGACGGCAATCGACGTGCTTTTACCACAACCAAATATGACACCTGCGATAATCATTGCTATTCCAAGGCATTGCTGCGCTCTCATGTAGGGTACAGGTATGCCTTTTTGCATTTTCGCCGGTTTCTGACCTGATATTTTAATTCTCTGACGGATGAATCTGATTTATTTTTTTATTATTTTTTGGAGGATTAAATTATCATGGACATATGGGGACAGTTACTGCTCCAGGCAATACTTATTTTTCTGAACGCCGTGTTCGCCTGCGCGGAGATCGCGGTGCTTTCTGTAAACGAAGCAAAAATCACGAAACTTGAGGAAAACGGCAATAAGAAGGCGCGCAAGCTCCGGAAACTTATCGAACAGCCGTCGAAATTCCTTTCCACCATTCAGGTTGCGATCACGTTGTCCGGGTTCCTCGGAAGTGCGTTCGCGGCCGACAACTTCGCGACCCGTCTTGTTGACTGGGTCATGACGTTCGATATTCCGGTCGAACGCGACGTGCTGCAGAACATTGCGGTCGTCATTATCACTCTCATCCTTTCCTATTTCACCCTCATTCTCGGCGAACTTGTGCCCAAGCGCATCGCCATGAAGAAGAGTGAATCCATGGCTCTCGTCATGGCTCCGATGCTCCTCGGCGTTGCCAAGCTCTTTACTCCGATCGTATGGTTCCTTTCCGTTTCCACCAACCTCGTTCTGCGTATGATGGGCATCGACCCCAACGAAGAAGACGAGGAGGTCAGCGAAGAGGGCATCCGGCTGATGGTCGACGAAGGCGGGCAGAAGGGCGTTATTGATGAACAGGAACAGGAAATCATTCAGAATGTCTTCGAATTCAACGACATCACCGTCGGGGAATTCGCTACTCACCGTACCGATATCCATCCGCTCTGGCTCGAGGACGATGACGAGGAATGGGAAAATATCATCCATGATACCCGCCATTCCATGTACCCCGTCTGCGGAGATTCCATCGACAATGTCGTCGGGATCCTCAGTGTCAAGGACTACTTCCGTCTGAAGGGGGCGCCCCGTGAACAGATTCTCGAATCCCTTCGTCCCGCATATTACGTTCCCGAAGGTCTTCATGCCGACGTGCTCATGAAGCAGATGAAAAATACCAAAAACCACTTCGCCGTTGTTCTTGACGAATACGGCGGACTCCGCGGCATTGTCACCATGAACGACCTGCTCGAACAGCTCGTCGGCGACCTTACCGACAACAACGACGAAGCGGAACCCGAAGAACCCGATATCGTCAAGCTCGATACTCCGGAAGACGACGACTGCGAAGGCATCTGGGTCATCCGCGGGGTTGCTCCTCTCGGTGAAGTTGCGGAAGAACTGAACGTCGAACTGCCCACCGAAAAATACGATACCATGGGCGGCTACGTTTTCTCCAATTACGGCATCGTTCCCGAGGACGGCACGGAATTCGACATCGAACTCGAGCCGCTCCACGTCCGTGTCACGGAAATCAAGGATCACCGCATCATGAAGATGATCGTCCGCCGCGACCGGATTGTCATCGAAGGCGAGGATGAAGACGAAGACGACGAACGCGAAGAGAAGGAATCGAAAAAGGATAAAGAAAAAGATAAAGACCGATAAACCAACAGGGGAGATACGCCGGTGCGTGTCTCCCCTGAAAAATTTTCGGAAAATTTGCCGAAACCCGTTAACCAAACCGCAGATTCCGGTACTATATGAATGAA
>JAFQLN010000032.1 GCA_017414585.1 Clostridia bacterium
CCACGAGCTTTTGAAAAAGCTCGACCAAAACTTTTATACTTGCAACAGCCCCTTTTTTCATATTCATTCACGGTTCTGCCGCATGACTTCATATCCGAGCATGGATGCCGCGGATGCTGCCGAAAGGGAACCGCCGAATGCCCGTCCGTAGTCAATGCGGACAATTTCATCCGCTGTGTCGAGCAGGGCACCTGAAATACCGCGTTTTTCTCCGCCGACAATCAGATAGACCGGTTTTTTCATACAGCAGTCGAAGGACGATACCGAATCGCGGATGCCTGCGCATAAAATTCTATAACCGTGCTCCTTGAAATAGGCGGAGGAAGTTGTCGGCTCGCATTCGTAAAGGGGAAGCAGCTCCGATGCACCGGCTGAGGAACGGCAGACCACACCGGCGGCACTCATCCAGTTCCGGGGGGAGAGAACAATGCCGTCCGCACCGCAGGCATAAAGAGAACGCAGCGCATAACCGAAATTGTACGGATCTTCAATGCCTTCCAGCATCACATAAAAACCGTCCGGCTTGATCGCGGAAAGTTCCAGTGCTGGGATGGTGCGGGCAGAACAGCGGGCAATCAGTCCGCCGTGCGTGTTTCCGGTGGTCAGCACTTCGATTTCTTCCGCCGGCACGGGTTCAATGGAAAATCCGTGTTCCTGTGCCTTGTGCCGGAGCCAGCCCAGTTCTTTTGCGCGGCTTTTCTGCTTGTCCCGGTCAACGAGGACGGATGCAATCCGCCGGTCGCTGATGCCGCTGTCCATAGCAGTGATCACAGCACGGATGGAGGTCATTCCCTCAAACAGAGTGCTCTCGGCAAAACGGGATTCTTCTTTTTTCATATGGCAGGCAAAGGTTTACGCCTGGGATGCGTTCATCTTCAGATATGCGTTGATGAAACCGTCGATTTCACCGTCCATAACCGCCTGAATGTTTCCGTCTTCAAATCCGGTTCTGGTATCTTTAGCGAGTGTATAAGGCATGAAGACATACGAACGGATCTGTGCGCCCCATTCGATATTGGTCTTGACGCCCTTGATGTCTTAGATTTTGTCGAGCTTTTCACGCTGCTTGATTTCCATGAGCTTGGACTTGAGCATCTTGAGCGCGGTTTCCTTGTTCTGGAGCTGGCTGCGTTCGGTCTGGCATCCGACAACGATACCGGTAGGAATGTGGACGATACGGATTGCGGAGTCTGTTTTGTTGACGTGCTGGCCGCCGGCGCCGGAAGAACGGTGTGCGGTGATTTCCAGTTCTTCTTCCTTCAGTTCGATGGTGTTGTCGTCTTCAAACTCGGGCATGACTTCCACGGAAGCAAACGAGGTATGGCGGCGTCCGGAAGAGTCGAACGGAGAAACACGAACCAGACGGTGAACGCCGTTTTCGCCCTTGAGATAACCATAGGCATTGGTGCCTTCGATCATGATGGTAGCGGATTTGAGCCCGGCTTCTTCACCGTCAAGCCAGTCGATCAGCTTGACATTGTAGCCGTGACGTTCGCCCCAGCGGGTGTACATACGGTAGAGCATCTGCGCCCAGTCCTGTGCTTCCGTGCCGCCCGCACCCGGATGGAAGGATACAATGGCATTGTTCTGGTCGTATTCGCCGGAGAGTAAAAGCTCTAGACGCTGTTTTTCTTCTTCGGCTTCAATTTCGCGGACCGCCTCTTCGACTTCTTCAATGAGAGATTCATCGTTGTCTTCGATGGCGAGTTCGGCAAGGGTGATGGTATCTTCCAGCTTGGCTTCAAGATTCTCGTAATCGGCGATTTTGTCCTTGAGATTCTTAACTTCCTTGAGGATTTTGCCTGAAGTTTCCTGATTGTTCCAGAATTCGGGATCAGCGGTAACAGCCTCCAGTTCGACAACCTTTTCTCTCAGTTCATCGATGCGGAGTGCGCTGCCGAGTTCGGCAATGTTAGCGCGGAAGTTCTCCAGCTTGTATTTTGCTTCTTCAAGTGCGATGATCAATGGTGTTTCCTCCGATACAGTATATATAAGTCTTGTTTTTTCTCATGCGGAAAGCGGCAGATCAGACCTGCGGAAAGTCCGTCTGCGGCAGGGTGCGGATTTTGGGGGCGCGCTTGAGCGGGTCGTACCGGAAAAGCCGACAGGAATGACCGGCTGAAACAACGCCGTGCTTTTCGCAGAGCATCCGGTCCGGATCGGACAGTGTTTTCGCCTTTTCACAGTATTTGCAGTATTTTTCCCATGTATTCTCGTTTTTCACAGTATCACCTGCCTGATCTTGATACGCGGATGTTTGTGCAGAAAGTCTTTACGCGCAGCAGTATACACCCACCTTATATTATACCGTATATTCCGACAAAAATCAAGTCCCCGCACAAAATTATCCCCCTTTCTTCTTGTGTGCGGTATGTATGCGCCGTGGGAGAAAAGTGCATCCCGCTGCGGACACCAGAAGCAGAACGAAAACCGCTGTGAAAAGTACAGCCGGACTGCACGTTTCCGAAACTGAAAACACATCCGTCACAGGCGTCATCGAACGGAACCGGGAATAACAGGCGGCAGCAAGAGCGGTCAAGAGTCCTTCGGCACTTTTCGCCAAGAATACCGGTGCCAGTGGAATCCCGTGCGGCGCAAGAAAACTGCAGATCTGCAGCAGAACGCACAGTCCGGAGAATCCGACAGCAAACCCGGTGATGAAAGCGCCTGCGATGCCGCCCTTTCCGGCTCCGTCCGCACATCCGAGCGAAAACTCCAGAAGCGGAGAAATAATGATATCCGGCAAAGGAAAGAGCATGGAAAGAAGCGTGCAGAGAAGCCGGAAAAAAACAATGAACGCTGTCACGCGCAGACAGGCAGATGCGGCATCGGAAACAGAACGGCAGAGGGCGGGAATGAATTTTTCCGCAGGAAATGCGGGAACGGAACGCGGGGCAGACGCTTTTTTATCCGATGCAGTCAGCCGGAAAACCAAACCGCCGATGACAGCGGACACAAGGGAACAGACATACAGAAAAAGCCCGAAATCCTTTGCATTCCAGAGAATGCCGATCACGCCGATACAGAAAGCGGGACTCACATGGGACGAAATCGCACAGAGAACAGCTGCTTCCCGTGCACGGATTTTACCGGAAGCATACAGCTGTGCACTGCCTGCCGCACCGACGGGAAAACCGGAGAGAAGTCCCGTGATGAAAACGGGTGCAGTGCAGGAAGGAAGACCGAACAGATGCATCGGAAGAAAGCGGCAGAAGGGTGCGGCAAGATCGGCGGAAATGATCAGGGATGATACGGTCATAAACGGAAAAAGTGCGGGTACAATCTGCCGGATGCAGACCGACAGTGCTTCCAGAACGGACTCGGAAACAATCCGGTCGTACCGCAGAAAGAGAACGGCGGCAAGCAGAACCGGTACGGACAGGAGGATTTTTTTCATCGGCGGCAAGACTCCCTCGTATGAATCAGAAAGAGCGAACATAGGATAGACCAGTCATATCCTATGCGCGGGAGGGCGGACAATTGCCGGAGAGAGCGGAAAAAAGAGAGAAAAAAAGAAGGCGGCGTGCGGCGGAGGTGCTTGCTGCATTCTGCGAAATTCCCGAGGAAGTGATCGGGCATACCCCGGTTCTCGTGATCCGCGGACAGCATGAACTGGAAGTCTGCGGGTGTACGGGAATACGGGAATACGGAAAAGAGCGGATTGTTCTGGCGTTTGGGAAAGAACAACTTGCAGTCTCCGGTGAAATGCTGGAGCTGACGGATTTTCGTGAAAATACCCTGTATGTACGCGGAAAAATCCATTCGGTGACATATGAAACGGAGGAGGGAAAGCTATGCTGATGCGTCTGCGGGATTTTCTGTGCGGCTGGAGGGATATCACTGTCGAAGCGGAATACCGTGCATCTGCCATGGATCTCTTGTACCGGGAGGAACTGTCATTCCGGCACAGGGGAGAAACGTCGGACGGCGGCGTGCGGATTCTGATGCGGAAAAAAGCTGCGGAAGAATTCCTTTCCCTTGCCGAAGAACACGGACTTGCCTGTCATGCACATGAGGAGCACGGACTCCCGGTTGTACTCGCCTTTCTGCGGCAAAGACCGATGCTGCTGATCGGTTTTCTGCTTGCCGCTGTCTGGATCGGGTATTCCACGCGAATTGTCTGGGCAGTCGAAATCGAAGGGAATACGAAAACATCCGATGAAGCTATTCTCGCAGATCTTCAAGCGCTCGGATTCGGAATCGGCACGTATTATCCCGCAGTCGATCTGGAAACTCTGCAGACACAGTACGCAGCCGCACAGGATGAAATCGCGTGGCTGTCCGTGTATATGAACAATACGGTCGCGCAGATCCAGGTGCGGGAGGAGTGGGAGGATGAACGTGTCCGTCCGGAAGAAATGCAGTATGCCAATATCGTTGCGGACTGCAGCGGTGTGGTGGAGGAAGTGCACGTATACGAAGGACAGGCGGCAGTCAAAGCGGGGGATCTGGTGCGTCCGGGGCAGGTTCTGATATCCGGAGCCGTTGTGCAGAAGGATGGAGGAATCCGTTACGAATACGCATCCGGCGAGGTTATTTGCCTGACAGCGGTGCCGCTTTTTGCCGAAGTACGGACCGAACGGGAGACAGACATCTGTACCGGTGCGGAAAAACATGAAAAAACCGTAAAAATTTTCAAAAAAACAATAAATCTTTTCGGAAAAGGTGGAATTACATACGCAAGATATGATAAAATAAGTACGATGGAACAAGTATGCCCATTCGGGCTTGTCCCTCTGCCGGTATGGATTGAAGAAACTGTGTACCGTGAAACCGTCCGCGTAAAAGAAACTGTTTCAGCCGATGATGCTGCGGCACAGGCGCTGGCGGAGCTCTCCGGAAAGATCCGGGACGAAACGGCAGAGGCGGAGCTGACCGCAAAAGAAATCCGCACATCGTTTGAAAACGGTGTATACCGCATCGACTGTCTGCTGACTGTCCGCAGGGATATCGGCAGAACGGCTGTGTTTACGGCAGAAGATACGGCGGATTCCTGACGGGGACATACCGGTTCGATCCGCAGGAAAGATTACCCGATTCCGGGAAAGGAGAATCAGTTCTTATATGATTCAAAAGAAAATCAGCACACCGACATCGGAAGCAACGGCAAAAATATTCGGAAGCTATGACAAGAATATCAGCCGGCTGGAAAGCGAATTCGGCGTGCGCATATATAACACGCAGAACCAGAACGACGCTGGAGATACGATTGTGATCGAAGGCGAGAGTGAGAACGTACACATGGCGGGAGACGCGGTCGAGTATCTGAAGAAGATCGTTGCCTTCGGCGAAGAACCGACAGACCAGAGTGTCGATTATACCATCAGCATGGTTCGTGACGGTCGGCTGGATGAATTGTCCGCATTCGGGGACGACTGCTTTTTCGTCACAGCCAAAGGCAAGCCCATCAAAGCGAAAACCGTCGGACAGAAGAAATACCTCGATCTGATCAAAAAGAATACCATCGTCCTCGGTGTCGGTCCGGCAGGTACGGGCAAAACATATCTCGCCGTTGCGGCAGCTGTCAAAGCCCTGCGCAATCATGAAGTCAGCCGGATCATTCTCACCCGTCCGGCAGTCGAAGCGGGAGAACGGCTCGGCTTTCTTCCGGGAGATCTGCAGTCGAAGATTGATCCCTACCTCCGTCCGCTTTATGACGCTCTGTACGAAATGCTCGGAGCGGAATCGTGCGCAAGAATGATGGAGAAAATGACGATTGAAATCGCACCGCTTGCCTACATGAGAGGGCGGACTCTGGACGACTCGTTCATCATTCTCGATGAAGCGCAGAACACCACGCCGGAACAGATGAAAATGTTCCTCACCCGTCTCGGCAACGGATCGAAAGCAGTCGTCACCGGCGACCTGACGCAGATGGATTTGCCGCGCGGAATGAAGAGCGGACTTTCCATCGCCGTGCAGATTCTCAAGAATATCGAGGATATCGGTATTCACGAATTCAGCGAACGCGATGTGGTGCGCCACCGTCTTGTACAGAAGATCATCATGGCATACGACAAATATGACAGAGAAAGAAAAATCAGGGAGACAGAACGGCGGGAAGAGAAAAAATACCGCCCCGTGAAACGAAATGAGGATTAAAATCTACTGGGCAAACGAACAGTCCAAGAAAAAAGCCGGATTTGCACTGAAAACGCTGATCAAAAAAGCCGTAAAGGGCACGCTTGTCTGCGAAAATTTCAGACGGAACGTGATTTTGTCCGTGACCTTTACGGACAACGAAGGTATCCGTGAAAAGAACCGCGAATTCCGTGAAATAGATTCCGCGACCGATGTGCTGTCGTTCCCGATGTACGACATGAGAAACGGCGATATGCCCGAACCGTACGGGGATGTCGAGCTCGGAGATATTGTGCTTTCCCTTGAGAGAGCCGAAGAACAGGCAAATGAATTCGGTCACAGCTATGAGCGGGAATGCGCGTTTCTGACCGTGCACTCCATGCTCCATCTGCTCGGCTATGACCATGTGGACAGTGAAGAGGATGACAGGGAGATGCGGGAGCATCAGCGCGTCGTCATGAAGAAAATCGGACTTGAAGTAAAAAAGAAAGACTGAACAGCCGGGGAATACCCGCTTGAAAAAGAGGTAAATATGACCAGAACAGCATTTATTACAATTGTAGGCAGACCGAATGTGGGAAAAAGTACCCTCATGAACCAGCTCCTCGGCGAAAAAGTGGCGATTGTTTCGTCCAAACCCCAGACTACCAGAAACCGCATCGCCGGTATTCTCACGAAGGGGGAAGATCAGTTTGTATTCCTCGATACGCCCGGCGTACACCGCGCAAAAACCAAGCTCGGCGAATTCATGATGAAAACCGTGCGGTCTTCCGTAGGTTCGGCAGATGCGGTGATTCTCATTGCGGAAGCGGGCCATCCTGCGGGAGAAATTGAAAAGAATCTGATCGGACAGATCAAAAAAGCCGAACTGCCTTCCATTCTCGTTCTGAACAAAATCGACCTTGTCAACCGCGAAAAGCTCGCAGAAACCATTGCAAACTATGCATCTCTGCATGATTTCGATGCGGTTGTCCCCACCTGTGCGGAATCCGGTAAGAATGTGAACGAAGTGCTGGATGAAGCGGCGCAGTTCCTCTACGAAAGCGACTGGATGTTCGATGAAGACTCCCTGACAGACCAGCCCGAAAGACAGATTGCCGCAGAAATCATCCGCGAAAAGATTCTCAGGACCATGTCGGACGAAATCCCGCACGGCACAGCAGTCGTGATTGAGGAGTTTTCCGAAGATGACCGCATGATCCGCATCCGCGCAGAGATTTACTGTGAAAAACAGTCGCACAAAGGGATTCTTGTCGGCAAGAACGGCGAAAATCTCAAGCGCATCGGCTCTTTTGCGAGAGAAGACATGGAAGCCTTTTTCGGTGTTCAGGTATATCTGAACCTGTGGGTCAAAGTCAAGGAAAAATGGCGCGACGACCAGCTCAGCCTGAACAATTTCGGCTTCAAGCCCGAAGATCTGCAGTAACGAGTCATGCCTGCCGAAGATTTTGAAGTAAACGGTCTCGTTCTGCGGGAAGTGAAAACCGGGGAAGCGGACAAGATTCTCACCATTCTGACCGGAAAATGCGGAAAGATCACCATCAGTGCCAAAGGCGCATCCAGCCTGCGCAGCAAGTTTGCATCTTCGACCCAGCTTTTCACCTACAGTACATTTCTGCTCCGAAAACGAGGAAACTACCACTATATCCGCGATACCGTATTTCTGGAGTCATTTGAGCAGATACGGTACGATCTGGAAAAACTGGCGCTGGCAAACTATATCTGTGATGTGGCGGCTGATCTCGCACAGGAGGACATGGAGGATGAGGAATTCCTCTCGTTGGTGCTGAATACCCTGTACGCCCTCGCCAACCGCGATCTTCCTCCGGAACAGGTCAAGGCGGCGTTTGAGTTCCGCGCAGCAGTACAGGCGGGATTCATGCCCGACCTCTCCGGCTGCGGCGTCTGCGGCTGTGAACCGGAAGCGGACTGCTGGCTTGACGTGATGAACGGGCGCTTTCTCTGCAAAAAATGCCGAACACTTGTGGAAAACGATCCCGCATATTTTATGGACGAGTCGCTGGCAAAAATCATGATCCGCGTGTCCCCGACGGTACTGGCAGCACTGCGTTTTATCGAATCGTCCACCCCGAAGAAGTTTCTCTCATTCACGATGGACAAACAGGAATTGCCGCTCCTTTCCGTGGTGTGCGAACGGTACCTGCTCAATCACCTCGAACACGGCTTTACATCCCTGGAATATTATAAGAAAATAAAGATATAGGACACTGGAGGAGACAGTATGAAGCATCCCGAAAGAAAACTGGCAAAGTGTTTTGATATGCCGGGCCGCTCGGCAGCCTTTACCGATATCGTGTATTCCGGCGAACGGGGTTCATGGGATAAAATCCGGGAAGACCAGAGGAACCGCCTGCCCGGACCGCCGCAGTACAGTGTGTATTTCGGCGATCTGCACGGACACACCAACCTGTCCGACGGAAGACCGGAGATTGATGACTATTTCATCGGACTGAGGGATCGGGCAGAACTGGACTTCGGCGCTGTCTCCGACCATGATCACGGCGGCGTGGGGAAACCGGAGCTTTGGAATGCCGGCAAATGGGATCTGATCCGGCAGAAAGTAAAAGAATACTACGAACCCGGAAAATTCACAACCATTCTTGCCTATGAACGGGATTCGTATCCCTATTACAACAATCTTGTCGTCTATTACCGGACGGATGACGGGGAGCTTCTGCGCGGTGTGCGCGACGGGGAAATTACCCGTGAAGAACTGCGCCGCTGGCTGGCAAGGGAAGATTTGATTCTCGTTCCGCACGACACCAATTATCTGTCCTCCGGCGCGGATTTTCTTGCAATGGAACCGGAAGATATGGTTCCGCTGATTCAGGTGTTCGGAGGAACCTGTGCGGAATACATGGGGGATCCGACTGCGCTGATGATGGGGGATGACTGTGAAGGCGGTCACTGGCAGGATGCACTCCGACGCGGTGCCAGAATGGGATGCATTGCCTGTTCCGACAGCCATTCGGGAAAAGGTGGTTTGACAACCGGTGCATTCCCGACCGGTACTCCCGGCATTACCGGTGTCTGGGCGGAAGAAAATACGCGCGAGGCCATTTTCAGCGCATTGAAGGCACGCAGATGCTATGGTTTCACGGGCGGACGCATCACGGTTGATTTCCGCATTGACGGACATTACATGGGCGAAGAAATCACCGCAGCAGGTGATCCCGCACTGTATTACAACGTGGAAGCCGATGCCCCCGTCGAAACGGTTACGATCGTAAAGAACTGCCGGGATTATATCATCCTGCGCAGAAAAAAAGAACAGCTGGTATACGATTACCGGCAGGAACAGGAGACGGATTGCTACTATCTGCGTGTTAAGCTGGCTGACGGCAGACTGGCGTGGACTTCTCCGATTTGGGTCAGCCGCGCGGAGTAATAGCATTTAACGCTGTTTCATGCCGCGCTGGAGGATTATAAGAAGATCAGGATAAAAAGACCCGCCGGGGGTGGCAGGTCTGTATGGGTTATTCGACGTTTTTCATACGTTTCCAGGCTTCAGGAGCGGTGGAATATCGGAGTATGCGGTTGAACAGCTTCCGGAATCGTACTTCTTCTCGGTATGGCTCGAACCACGTCCACTCGGAGTGACTGTTGCCCTCAAGGGCATCCATAATGTTTATGTAAGTGCTCTCCTGATTTAATTCCGATTTTTCTTCGTTCGGATCGAACCAGTTCATACGGCACCCGCTGATGAGATCGAAATACGGCGCTGTACCGAAAAAATCATGATCTGGCGGATAGGAGAGAATGGTTTCATACAGTCCGACTGATTTTTCAAGCGCTTCATATCCGCCTTCTTTGTCTCCGAGACGGAACTTACATTCTGCGATCTTCTGGAAACAAAACGCACGGCGCTCTATCCAAATATCTTCGTCATTTGATGGATTGCGAAGCGTGTCAATGAATCGGAGCGCGAATTCCAATGACTCTATATTGTGCTGTGCGGTTTCTTCTTCAGAACCAAACCATTGACCCAAAAAGCTGCAGCAGCAGTCATTCACTTTTAAAAAAAGACATGCTTGCTGCTGAAAATTATATCGATTCCTGTCACCGAAATGACGGTATCTGAGCGCAAGCATATCGGGCAGCGTCCAGAGGCGGCCGACATACCGGTACCAGTCAGAAAGATGTTCATCATCCTCATACATGAACACCCATCGTAATGCCCAGTTGTGAAACTTCGTATCAATATTCTGATTCAGCAGCTTGGTGCACAGCTTTCTCACGATCGGAAGTGCTTCTTCGCGCGGCTTGAGCTTACCTGAGACAAGATCATTGCAGTAATCAGCGGTAAGCTGGTAGGATACCTCGTGATCCGCAGGCAGTCTGGCGAGACCTTTCGTGTAAATCTCGCATTTTTTCTCGGGATTTTTTTCGTTTAAAGCGAGCAAAAGGTAGTTATAATAGCTGTTCTGCAGTTCATGATTGCTTCTGCGTCTGGCTCGATAAGCAGCACATCCGTTGTCACGCTGAAATATGCGGCGATTTTTGGAATCATCTCGATGTCGGGGTAAGCCTGACCGCGTTCCCAGCGGCTGACGGACTGGAAGGATACACCGAGCGCATCGGCAAGATCAGTCTGTGTGATATTCTTTAGTTTTCGCAGTTCCTTGATTTTTTCGGCAATTGGCAGCATGATATATTCTCATTTCATATAAATTGTTTGATTGACATCATTATACCATAACTGAAACAGAACGACAATAAGCTGTTCTGCGATACGGATTCACCTGCAAAGCGAAATTTCACTTATTTGCGTTTTACTAAGAGGTTATCAACATGAATTCAAAAGCATTCTATACACTTGAACTCGATAAAATACTCGAGCAGCTTGCCGAACTCTGTCCCACCGAAGGCTCGGCGGAACTGGCAAGAAAACTCGAACCCACATCCGATATCGACAAAGTCAGAATCCGTCAGCAGCATACCACGGACGCAAAAACGCTGATCGGACTGAAAGGACTTCCGTCGTTCGGACGCGTCAAGGATATCCGTCCTGCCGTTGAGAGGGCGGAAAAGGACGCGATTCTGTCCCTGCGCGAACTGCTCGACTGTGCAGCGGTACTGCGCACGGCACGCATTCTTCTCGATTACGTCCGCGGGGAACGCACACCGGAAACCTCGCTCGGCATTATCTTTGAAAGACTGATCCCCAACCGCAGTCTGGAAGAAAAAATCACCCGTTCCATCATCGCAGACGACTTTGTAGCCGATGAAGCAAGCCCGGAACTCGGCGAAATCCGCCGCAAAAAGCGCAGTACCGATAACAAAATCAAAGAAATTCTGCAGAAGTATGTCTCCGGTTCGTCGAAATACCTGCAGGAGAATATCGTTACCACCCGCGGCGGACGTTTTGTCATTCCTGTCAAGGCGGAATACCGGAACGAAGTCAAGGGTCTGGTGCACGACACCTCCCAGTCCGGCGCGACGATTTTCGTTGAACCGATGGCAGTTGTCGAAGCGAATAACGAACTCAGGGAACTGGAGGCAAAGGAAGCGCACGAAATCGAACGGATTCTGCGCGATCTTTCTGCCGGGGTTGCCGTGTCCGCGGATGCATTCACGCTCAATTATCTCAACATTACAGAACTCGCGTTTATTTTCGCGTGCGCCGATCTGTCCTATAAAATGAACGCAGCACCGCCGCATATTTCCGAACGCCGGGTGATCGAACTTTACCGTGCGCGCCATCCTCTGCTCGATAAGAAAACAGTCGTTCCGATCACGGTTTCGCTTGGCAAGGACTATAAAATGCTCGTCATCACAGGTCCGAATACCGGCGGTAAAACCGTAACGCTCAAAACACTCGGTCTGTTTGCCCTTATGTCGCAGTCCGGTCTGCATATTCCTGCGGACGATTCCTCCACACTCGGCGTCTTTGATGAAGTTTTCTCCGATATCGGGGACGAACAGAGCATTGAACAGTCTCTTTCCACCTTCTCATCCCATATGAAAGGCATCGTGCGCATCATGGAACAGATGACGGACCAGTCCCTGGTTCTGTTCGATGAACTCGGTGCAGGGACGGATCCGGTGGAAGGTGCTGCACTGGCAATGTCGATTCTGGAAGAAACGCGGCTCAACGGCACACTCTGTGCTGCAACGACGCATTATGCCGAACTGAAAGCCTATGCACTGGAAACTGAAGGCGTGGTCAACGCAGCGTGCGAATTCAATGTGGAGACGCTTCGCCCTACCTACAAACTGATTGTCGGTACGCCCGGTAAGTCAAACGCATTTGCCATCTCCGAAAAACTCGGACTGATGCCCGGGATCGTCAAGAGAGCGGAGCAGTTCGTGGATACCGGCTCCCGCAGCTTTGAAGCGGTGATCGAAAAACTGGAAGCGACCCGCGCACAGCTGGAAACGGAAAAGGCGAATGCCGAACAGGCGCGCCGCGAGTTTGAAGACTACCGGATCAAATCCGAAGCGGAACTGAAAAGACGTTTGGCAAGTGCCGAAAAAGATGCGGAGAATATGCGCAAAAAGGCACAGGAACTCCTTGACGGTGCGAGAGCAACCAGCGATTATGTCATCAAGCAGCTGGAAGATGTGAAAAAAGCACAGGAAAGCGCACAGTTCGGCGATAAACTCGCAGCTGCCAAGAAGGATGTCCGTGCCAAGGTGCGCGATTATGACGATAAGATGAATCCCGTCATGGCGGCGGACGACGATGAAGAGTATGTCCTCCCGCGTGCGCTGAAAAAAGGCGACGGTATTATGCACCGCAATCTCGGCACAAAGGGGATTCTGGTTGACGATCCGGACAAGAACGGCAATGTGAACGTCCGCATGGGAGCGGTGAAGATGCGCGTCAATGTCAAGGATTTACGGCTCGTGGACGACGCGGAAGAGCTGAAAAAAGCCGAAGCGAAAAAGCAGACCGCATTCCGTGCGCAGGTAACAAAATCCTTCAAACTGGAGTGCGATGTGCGCGGCATGACCGGCGAAGAAGCATGGTTTGTGGTGGACAGCTATATCGACTCGGCGATTGTCGCAGGCGTTCATTCCGCGACGATTATTCACGGAAAGGGAACCGGTGCGCTCCGAAATGCCCTGTGGACGAGATTCAAGTCCGACAAACGTGTAAAATCCTTCCGGGCGGGTGCATACGGCGAGGGGGACTACGGTGTAACCGTTCTCGAACTGTAAGTTTTTAATCTGCGACGGATTGCGTCAAAATCCACAAAAAATCATCTTGCAAAATGCGGGAATCAGTGGTATAATAAAATAGATAAAATTTAAACTCTTTGAATTCACGGAGAAAGATTATGGTAAAATTCAAATTAAGCGCTTTTTCAGACGAATATTCGTCCTCGCTCGATGAACAGATCGAAGGTCTTACGATCAATAAAGTACGTATGACGGAACTGCGCGGTGTGGATGGTACAAACGTCTCCGATCTCACCCCTGCGGAAGCTGCAGAAGTATACAGAAAGCTGGAACTGTCCGGTATTTCCGTATCCGCAGTTGGCTCGCCGATCGGCAAGATCAAAATTACAGATCCGATGGATGCACATCTGGATAAACTGAAGAACACCTGTGAAGTTGCCGAAGCGGTCGGGACTTCCCGGATTCGTATGTTCTCCTTCTACATTCCGGATGGCAATTATGATGCTTGCAAAAACGAAGTAATCGACCGTGTGGGCAGAATGCTGGATGTTGCGGACGAATACGGCGTTCAGCTCTGCCACGAAAACGAAAAGGGCATCTGGGGCGACATACCGGAACGCTGCCGCGAACTGCTCGATGTTTTTGAAGGAAGACTCGGATGCGTGTTTGACCCTGCGAATTTTATCCAGTGCGGCGCCACGCCCTTTGAAGCGGGATATAAGCTCCTCAAGCCGTACATCACTTATATGCACATCAAAGATGCGCTTCCGAACGGCAGAATTGTTCCCGCAGGGCGCGGTATCGGCAGCATTCCGGAAATGCTTGCGTGCATCAACCTCGAATTCACCGGTGATTTCATCTTGACGCTCGAACCGCATCTGCGCGTGTTCAAGGGTCTTGACCAGCTCGAAAGCAGCCAGCGTTCCGAACTCGGAAATGCATATGCAACCGCGCAGGAAGCGTTTGCAGCGGCTGTTACCAATCTTCGTTACTGCATTCCCCGTACTGCACAGATGTGAGACCGGGAATACAACATATTTATTATTGAAAACAACAGGATTATTTCATGAAGGAGAGAAACCATATGGCTACAAAACGAATGCTTGCCATTGACCTCGGTGCATCGAGCGGACGCGGGATTATCGGACGCTTTGACGGGAAAATGCTGTCTCTTGAAGAGATTCACCGTTTTTCCAATGACCCCGTTATGATGCCCGGCGGATTTTACTGGGATACACCCCGTCTGCTTTTTGATATCAAGGCAGCGATTCTCGCAGCATCTCACACAGGCGGCGCAGACTCCATCGGTATTGATACATGGGGGGTTGACTACGGCTATCTTGATCAGGCAGGCTCCCTTCTTGCACTGCCTTATCACTACCGCGATGCAAGAACCAACGGAATTCAGGACTATGTTTTCGGCAGTATCATGCCCAAGAATGAACTCTACAGCATCTCCGGCATTCAGTCGATGAATTTCAATACGGTATTCCAGATCGCGGCGGATCTTCGTGACCGTCCGTGGATCGTAAACAACGCAGAATGTCTGCTGCATATGCCCGACCTGCTCGGATATATGCTGACCGGCGTGAAGGCAAGCGAATATACCATCGTTTCCACCGGTGCCGTTCTGGATGCTGCAAAGCGCGGATATTCCGACGAAGTCCTGAAGAGATTCGGTATTCCCGAAAAGCTCCTCTGTGATATCGTGCAGCCCGGTTATGATATAGGCGGGCTTCTCCCCGTCATCGAAGAAGAAACCGGCAATACAGGCGCACACGTTGTCAAGATCGCATCCCACGATACGGCTAGCGCAGTTCTCGCAGTTCCCGCAAAGGATGAAGACTTCCTCTATATCTCCAGCGGCACATGGTCCCTCATGGGTATCGAATCGAAGGAACCTGTGATCAACGAGCTTTCCGCAAAGTACGATTTCACCAACGAAGGCGGCGTGTTCGGTACAATCCGCGTGCTCAAGAACATCATGGGTCTGTGGCTCATTCAGGAATCCAGAAGACAGTTCAAGCGTGAAGGAAAGGAATACTCATTCAATGAACTCGAACAGCTTGCTTCACAGGCTAAGCCGATGCAGAGCTTTATTGATCCCGATGATCAGCTCTTCTCTCCCGCCGGCAATATGCCCAAGCGTATCTGCCAGTACTGCGAACAGACCGGTCAGCACGTTCCCGAAAATGTCGGCGAAATCATCCGCTGCATTTACGATTCTCTTGCACTCAAGTATCGCTGGGTTGCCGAAAAGCTCGAAGAAATTACCGGACGCACCTATTCCACGATCAACGTCGTCGGCGGCGGCACCAAGGAAAAGATGCTTCTGCAGTTCACAGCCAATGCAACGCACAAGCGTGTCTGCGCAGGTCCCGTTGAAGCAACCGCACTCGGCAATATCGCAATGCAGGCTATCGCAGCAGGCGAAATCGGCGGTCTGTGGGAAGCAAGAAGCATTATCGCAGACTCTACTGACGTAAATGAATACACACCCGATACGGCTGAAGCAGCCGCATGGGATGATGCATACGAAAAATTCTGCCGGATTATCGGCGTAAATTGAAAGGACGGTAATACCCCATGATGAATACGCAGAAAGCTCTGGAAATCGCTCGTCACGTATACGGTCAGTATGGCGTTGACGTAGACGCAGCGCTGAAGGCTGTTGCAGAAACTCCTATTTCCATTCACTGCTGGCAGGGCGATGACGTCGGCGGTTTTGAAAACCCGAACGGTGACCTCACCGGCGGTATCCAGACCACCGGCAACTACCCCGGAAAAGCACGCAATATCGACGAACTGAGAAAAGACTTCCTTTTCGCTAAGAAGCTGATCCCCGGTAAGAAGAAGTTCGCTCTCCACGCAATCTATCTTGACAATGAAGGCAAGGATATTCCTCGTAACGAAGTAGCTCCCGAGCATTTCGCATCCTGGGTACAGTGGGCAAAGGAAAACGACCTCGGTCTCGACTTCAACCCCACCTTCTTCTCCCATCCTCTCTCTGCCGACGGCTTCACGCTGTCCCACGATGATCCCGAAATCCGCAAGTTCTGGATCGAGCACGGTATTCAGTCGAGAAAGATTTCCGAATACTTCGGTAAGGAACTCGGCATGACTTCCTGCAACAACCTCTGGGTACCCGACGGATTCAAGGATATTCCCGTCAACCGTGCAAAGAAGAGAGAACAGCTCGCTGCTTCCTACGATGAAATCTTTGCTTATAAGACGGATGATCAGTACAACCTCGACGCTGTTGAAAGTAAAGTATTCGGCATCGGCGCTGAAAGCTGCACCATCGGCTCCCATGACTTCTATATGGGCTGCGCAATGAAGCACAACAAGCTCATCACCCTCGATACCGGTCACTTCCATCCCACCGAAGTTGTTTCCGATAAGATTTCCGCAGCACTCCAGTATGTCAGCGGCGTTATGCTCCATGTATCCCGCCCTGTACGCTGGGACTCCGACCACGTTGTTATTTTCGACGACGAACTGAAGGCTATCGCATGCGAAATCAAGCGCGGCGGCTACGAAAAGAAGGTACATATCGCACTGGACTTCTTTGATGCTTCCATCAACCGTATCGCTTGCTGGGCAATCGGTACCCGCAATATGCAGAAGGCTCTCCTCTGGGCTGCTCTGGAACCCGTTGCAATGCTCCAGAAGTTTGAAGCGGAAGGCGACTTCACCAGCCGTCTTGCATATCTCGAAGAATATAAGACCCTCCCGTTCGGTCTCGTATGGAATGCATACTGCGATATGCAGGGTGTTCCCACAGGCGACAGCTGGATCGCAGAAGTTAAGAAATACGAAGCCGATGTTCTTTCGAACCGGTGAGGTATATGAATCTGCATTTCAAAAAATGGTTCGCAGGTCTGACGGCAGGAGTAATGCTTCTGTCGTCCGCCTCCTGCGGAATGCTGGAAATGCGCGGTACGGAAACGGAGTCCGAGGCTGAAGAAACCACGCCTTTGATGCTCGCTCCCGCACAGCGCACCAACGAACTGGAAACACGTGCGGAGACGGAACCTCCTGTTCTCGAAGAACCCGCAGCATCCGTAACCTTCTGTCTGACAGGAGATATCCGGATAGACGAATCCATCATCCACGACGCAGCAAACCGTGCTCCGGAAGGAAAGAGCTACGGTTTTATTCGCATGTATACAGGTGTTTTCCGCAGTGTCAGCTGTGCGGATATCGCTCTGGGATCGTATTCGGCAGCGGATATACCCTGCGGATCGGACGGTTCCAGAAAAACACCGGTGGAATCGCTTGCTGCTCTTTCGGATATAGGCTTTGATGTCCTCGATACCAGCTATACCGGAAATGATTCTGCCGAAATGGAGAGTTACGGCATTGCCGATATTGCTGTGGACGAAGAAATCCGTTATCTTGAACAGAACGGTATTACCACCGCTTATGTTTCTCTTGCCGTATCTGATACGGATAAGGTAGAAGCTGCTTCGGAAAATGCCGACATGGTGATCGTGTCTTTCAGCTGGAAACAGGATACGGACAGCACCGAACAGAAAAAAATCGCATCGGCACTTGCACAAGCGGGCGCAGATGTCATTGTTGGTGATGGATTGACACTGGGGTCGGTCGAATGGATTGATACCGGCGATGGTACACCGACACTGGCTGCCTATTCTCTCGGCAGTCTTCTGACCACATCGGACAATCCATACGCACTTTGCGGCGGTATCCTCGAATTTACGGCAGAAGAAACGGATGATGGCGTGATTGTCAAAAATCCGGTTCTTTCTCCCACGGTTGTCCGCTATACAAAGGGCGGAAGTGATTATCAGCTCATTCTTCTTTCCGACTACAAGGAAGCGCTCTCAAGCGATCACGCAGTCGCAGGTACATCGGCGGAAGCCCTGATTTCCTTTGTCCGCGATACCGTGACGACGGAATTTCTGAGTCCCGCACTGCGCGGATAAGCGGCTGATTTCACGAAGGAAAACAGGAATGAACATAACAGACACTTGGATGAAACGCTGTCTTTGTCCTCTGCTGGCGGGAATTTGTCTGATGACAGGATCCTGCGGCAGTGAAGCGAGCGGGGAAGGGGTATCCCGTCCTGTATCGGCAAAGGCAGCACAACCTTCGGTCGGTATCGGGCGTGAAATGGAAACAAAAGCGCCCGCAGTACCCGTTGAACCGAAGAATTTTACAATCTGCGTAGACCCGGGACACGGTTTTGTGGATGGCGGTGCCGGAGAAGGGGTGTTTGAAAACGGGGTTTTGGAAAAGGATATCACACTGGCAGTATCCAAACTGCTGGTTGAAGACCTGGAAAATCTCGGATTCAAAACGATTATCACCCATAATGGGGTTGATTATCCCGCCGCCGATAAGAACAGGAATAAAATCTTCAGCGCCATGGAGCGTTCGGCGTATGTGAATACGCTGGATATTGATTATTTTGTTTCCATTCATGTCAATGCATACGATGATCCCAGCGTCTATGGGATGCAGATTTACTACGAACAGAATGGGAAAAAAGTCAACGACTGGTCACAAACGGTTGCTGATGAAATCGCTTCCAGTCTGGAAGGAACTTTCCCCGATTATAAAACGCCGACAATCTGGAGTGACAGAACCC
>JAFQLN010000033.1 GCA_017414585.1 Clostridia bacterium
CGAAAGCTACAGCAAAGGCTCGCCCTCCGGGAGAGCTGTCAGCTTTGCTGACTGAGAGGGGGCACAAACTGCAGATTTGCTCTATTGCCCTCTCCGACACTTCGTGCCACCTCTCCCAAAGGGCGAGGCTTTTGTACAAAACGCTTCTTTGTATGATACCAATGCGGATTCATATTCGCATTTAAAGTAAATGCTGTTGCCGTGCCTATCTATTATATTCTTCTTGACTTCCCGCATCAAATCATGTATAATTATCCTGTATATTTATGTTCACAGGGGAGGATTCCATGGATCTGCCGAAACGAAAACCGACCAAAACCGATGCGCTTGTTTTCGCTGTTCTGCTCGTCCTGCTCGTTCTCCTCGTTTTCCGCTCGAACGCCGCACCCGACGCCGCTTTCTTCACGGTCGAAACACCGGACGGAAGCGAAACATTTTCCCTCGCCGCATCCGGAACGCTTGCATACGATCTCGACGGGATGCACATCGAAATCCGGTATGAAAACGGCGGTGTATGGGTAGAGAAGTCCGGGTGTCCCGACGGAATCTGCGTGAACACCGGCACGATTTCCCGCGCGGGCGAGTCCATCGTGTGCGTGCCGGCAAGACTTGTGATCTCCATTCCCAACGGCAGGGACACAGAAAATCATGAAGACTTTATCATCGGATAAGCGCATCCGCCGTGCCGCTCTGGACGCATCGTTCACCTGTGCGGCGCTGCTCCTTTCGTTTGTGGAAGCCCTCTTTCCGCTCGCTCTCCTGCCGCTTCCCGGATTCAAGGCAGGACTTGCGAACATCGCCATCCTGTTTACGGCATTTTCCCTCTCCGTACCCGATGCAGCGGCGGTTTCTCTCTGCCGGATTCTGCTCACCTTCCTGTTTTTCGGCAGTCCGACTTCCCTGCTCTTCTCGTTCAGCGGAGGCGCACTGGTCATCGTCCTGCTTGCTCTGCTGAACATTCTCGGGCTGCAGGCAAAAATGAGCTTCACGGGCATTTCCGTTCTGGCGGCAGCGGCGCACAATGCCGGACAGCTCACAGCCGCTCTCTTTCTCACATCAACGGCGGTTCTCTCCTATGCCCCCGCGCTTCTTGCCGCATCCCTCGTTTACGGAGGACTCACCGGCATCCTGCTTTCCCTGCTGCCCGACCGACTCTACACCGTTCCATCCCATCTCATCCAGCAAAACGGAGGAAAAACATGAAAACCTCTGCCAGAATTACCGCATGGCTTCTTTCCTTACTCTTTGTTCTCACGCTCCTTTCCGGCTGTGCTGCGAAGGAGGACGCTGAGTACCGTGATTTCAACTACTTCTCCATGGACACCTATATCACGCTCCGTCTGGCGTGTACCGACAAGAACGGCGCACGGCTGGACGACAGTGTTCTTGCTTCTGCTGCGGACGAATGCGCATCCATTCTTGCCGATCTCGACGGAACGATCTCCGCGCACGACCCGTCCAGTGCTGTGTATGCCCTCAACGCGGACATCAACAAAATGCTCTCTGCGGACGCGACACTGCTTTCCCTCCTCGCCACAGCGGACAAGGTACACTCCCTGACCGGCGGCGCGTTCGACTACACGCTCGGTGCGCTCACCGAACTGTGGAATGTCAAGGGCGGCGGTCCCGTTCCCTCCGCGGACGACATCAAGGAAGCGCTGTCCCACACCGGCACGGGCAAGTTCATCGTATCCGGTTCGCTGATCGAAAAGCGCGATCCGGCGGCAAAGCTCGATTTCGGCGGCATCGGCAAGGGGATTGCGGCACAGCGGCTGCTTGAATACCTCAGCACCACGGAAATCTCCCACGGTCTGGTATCCCTCGGCGGCAACATCGGCGTATTCGGCGAAAAGCCCGGCTACGGCGACTACAAAATCGGCGTGCGCGACCCGGATGATGCAGGCGCGGTCATCGGATATCTCTATCTGGCGAGCGGCTTTGTATCCGTCTCCGGGGACTATGAACGCTATTTTGAAGAAAACGGCGTGCGCTACCACCACATTCTCGACCCGCGCACCGGTTATCCTGCGGACAGCGGACTGCGCTCCGTGGCTGTGCATACGGCAAACGGAGCTTCCGCGGATGCGCTTTCGACCGCGCTGTTCATTCTAGGGGCAGAAAAGTCAATGGCGCTGTATGAAGAAGGCACGCTCGATTTTGAAGCCGTATTCGTGACGGATGCTGGCGAAATCCTCGTCACCCCGGGACTGACCGGTGACGGACTGACCGGACGATTTGAGAAAACAAACGAAAACTACACCATGCCCGGCGAAGAGAGTCCGGAAGCATGATTCTTGATAAAGGATTCACCCTCTACTATGTCTGAACTTATCTATTCCCGCACGATTGATGCGGATGTTGCCTCCCATCTGACAGCTGCCGAAACGGTTGCGAAAATGCACCGTGAAAGCGGACGTGTCGGGGACCATGCGCCGAAATATTTCATCCAGACTTTCGGATGCCAGCAGAACGAAGCCGACAGCGAACGCCTTGCGGGACTGTGCCGCGTAATGGGCTACGAGCCGGTTTTTGATCCTAAGGATGCCGACCTCATCCTCGTCAACACCTGTGCGGTCCGCGAACACGCCGAAAAGAAGGCGTTCTCCATCATCGGGCAGTACAAGCACATCCGCGAAGTAAACCCCGATCTGATCATCGGTGTCGGCGGATGCATGGTAACGCAGAAGTCCCGTGCGGAGCAGTTCAAAAAGAGCTATCCGTACGTTTCGTTCACCTTTGACACGGGAGCGATCCAGTTTGTCCCGACGCTGGTTCTGAACAAACTGACAAACGGCGCCCGGCAGTTCATCCACAGTGATGCATGGAAGACGCGCGAGGGCGTGCCGATTCAGCCTTCAGCCGGATACAAGGCATGGCTCTCGATCATGTATGGCTGCAACAATTTCTGTTCATACTGTATAGTGCCGTATGTCCGCGGACGCGAGAGAAGCCGGGATGCGGAGGATGTGCTCGAAGAAGCGAAAAAGCTCATCGCCGGCGGCGCGAAGGACATCACCCTGCTCGGACAGAACGTAAATTCCTACAAAGGCGGCAGTGACTGTGACATTGCAGAGCTGATGCACAGAATCTGCGCGCTTGAGGGAGATTTCCGTCTGCGCTTCATGACGAGCCATCCGAAGGACGCCTCCGACCGGCTGATTGAAGCCATGGCGTCGGAAGAAAAGATTGTAAAGCACTTCCATCTGCCGGTTCAGTCCGGATCCGACCGGATTCTCGCGGAAATGAACCGGAAGTACACAGCGGAAAGCTATCTGGAAAAAATTGCGAAGCTGAAAGCCGCAGTTCCGGACGTTTCGATCACCTCGGACTTCATCATCGGTTTCCCCGGCGAAACGGAGGAGGATTTTGAAGCGACGCTCGAGCTGATGAAGCAGGTGCGGTACGACATGGTTTACTCCTTCATCTTCTCCCCCCGTCAGGGTACGCCTGCTGCGAAGATGGACAATCAGGTACCGCATGAAGTATCAACGGAACGCATGGCACGCTTCCTTGCACTGGAAGACGAAATCCGCCGCGAACGCAACGCCCGTTTCATCGGCAAGACCCTGCGCGTTCTCGTGGAAGGCGAAAGCAAACAGGACAAAGCACTGGTCACGGGCCGCGGCGATCCGGTCATTCCGGTCCACTTCCCCGGCGACGTTTCCCTCACAGGACAGTATGTGGATGTAAAAATCACCTCCGACGAGCTGTTCTGCTTCATTGGGGAGAGAGTGTAAATCGCACGCAGAAGGGGGACGGTCGCTTCTTTGAAAAGAAGCTCCGCAAGAAACTTTATACTGGCGCACGTTTTGACTGCCGACATATTCTCGGGCTGATATGGTGGTCAGGGGGGATTGGAATGGGTGCCTGCGCTGACATATAGTTTGTCCCATCCGCTGACATTTTGACTGATCCTCGACCTGAGAAACTCGCTTATACGGCTCATGGGGACCGCTAACCCCATTCGCCCTCGCCGTAGAGAAATACGGTGATCTAGTTCATTACACATTTTATCAATTTTTTAACCGAAAGGAATTACCGATATGGAAACCACACTCACCAAAGAAATGCTTGAACTCATTGCACAGCTCGGCGCGCTCGTCAAGGCTGATCCCCGCTGCCGTGCCATTGAAGAAACCATCGAAGACTACGAACGCAGTGAAGAACTCAACGCGCTCATCGGCGAATACAATGCGCAGCAGAATCTCCTCGCAGACGCTTACGCCAAGGGGGAAGAACTCTCCGACGAAGTCCGCCAGACCATTCAGATGCGTATTGACGCACTCTACGATCAGGTTATCGAACACCCGGTTTACGCCGCTTATGTGGAAGCCAAGAATGCTTTCGATGCACTGACCAACGAAATTTTCGGTGAACTGCAGTTTGTGATCACCGGTCAGCGTCCCTGCTCCCACGACTGCTCCTCCTGCCATGCCGACTGCGGTCATCAGCACTGAGCGGGAATATTCTGAAGCCGTAATTCACAGATAACCATCCCGCTCCCGAGAATTTTTTCTCCTGAAAAAAATTCTCCCAGGTTTTCTTTCACACCGTGCCGCCTATTTCAAACATTCATCCATCATTATTCATTCCGTAAAGCGAGGTAGTACCCCATGACACCCATGATGCTGCAATATCTGGAAGTCAAAAAGCAATATCAGGATTTCATCCTGTTCTATCGTCTCGGCGACTTCTACGAGATGTTCTTTGAAGACGCGCAGCTGGTGTCGTCCCTGCTGGAGCTGACGCTGACGGGACGGGACTGCGGAGAAGAGCAGCGTGCGCCGATGTGCGGTGTTCCCTATCACTCCGCGGAGACGTATATCGGACGTCTGATCGAAAAGGGCTACAAGGTTGCCATCTGCGAACAGGTGGAAGATCCCAAACTCGCCAAGGATCTCGTGAAGCGGGAAGTCGTGCGCATCATCACTCCCGGCACGCTCATCGAAACCGATCTGCTCAAGGAAACAGCAAACAACTACCTTGCCTCCCTCTACTGCGACGGGGACTCCATCGGTATGTGCTTTGCGGATATCTCCACGGCGTTCATGGCGTGCACCTCCTTCCGCGACCGTCTTTCCGAAGAGGACATCATCAACGAGCTTTCGACCTACAATCCGAGCGAAATTCTCGTGAACATACCGCTCCGCGCTCTGCCGAAGGTACAGGATCATATCCGCACCCGTCTTGAAGGCACATCCGTTTCCGAAGCGGCAAGCGAATACTTTGATGTGGACGAAGCGGTCAGCCGCACGGAAAACCAATTCGGCGCCGATACGGTTGCAGGAAAGCCGAGAGCCGCTCTGATTGCTGTCGGCGGTGCGCTCAAGTACATTGCCGACACGCAGATGAAGGATATCGGCTATCTGAAAACGCTGGAAGTTTACGAATCGTCCGCGTTTCTCGAAATGGACCTCTCGACACGGCGCAATCTGGAGCTGTGCGAGACGATGCTGACGAAGGAAAAGCGCGGTTCCCTTCTGTGGGTACTCGACCACACGACCACTTCCATGGGCGCGCGTCTTCTGCGGCAGTGGATCGAGCATCCGCTTACAAATCCCGCGCACATTCTCAACCGCCAGCGTGCCGTCGGAGAACTTTTTGACAATTTCATGCTGCGCGAGGAACTGCGCGAGCGGCTGGAACCGGTTCTCGATCTTGAGCGGCTGATCACCAAAGTCTCCTACGGAACGGCTGGCGGACGCGATCTGCGTGCGATTGCACAAACGATTCAGGTCATCCCCGGCATTCGTTCCATGCTCACCGGGCTGAGTGAAAATGCCGCCGGCGGTATGCTTGCACGGATTGCGGATGAACTGGACGACATGGAGGATATTTACGCGCTCATCAACGACGCGATTGAAGAAAATCCTCCTTTCACCGTGCGCGACGGCGGCATCATCAAGGACGGTTACAATTCGGATGTGGACGAACTGCGCTACATCATGACCAACGGCAAGGAATGGATCCGCACCGCTGAAGCCGCAGAACGCGAGAAAACCGGCATATCCAAGCTGAAAATCGGCTACAACCGCGTTTTCGGCTACTATATCGAAACGCCCCGCTCCGCCGCCGACAAAGTTCCCGCCCACTACATCCGCAAGCAGACGCTTTCTGACAAGGAGCGCTACATAACAGACGAACTCAAGGACATGGAAGCCACGATTCTCGGTGCGGACGACAAACTCAAAGCACTCGAATACGATCTGTTCGCGTACATCCGTGACGCAGTCGGCTCCGAGCACGAACGCATCCGTCAGTCCGCATCCGCGCTGGCACAGCTCGACGTATTCCTCTCCCTTGCCGACTGTGCGGCGAAAAACGGCTATGTCTGCCCGATCGTGGACGGCAGTACGGTGCTCGACATCAAGGACGGACGCCACCCCGTTGTGGAAAAATTCGTACCGGATTCATACTTTGTCCCGAATGACGCCTACCTCGACACCGGCGACAGTACGCTGATGCTGATCACCGGACCGAACATGGCGGGTAAATCGACGTATATGCGGCAGACGGCACTGATCATCCTCATGGCGCAGATCGGCTCGTTCGTTCCCGCATCCGCAGCAAAGATCGGCATTGTAGACAAGCTGTTCACCCGTGTCGGCGCGTCGGATGACTTAGCCTCGGGGCAGTCCACCTTCATGCTCGAAATGCGCGAAGTGGCATACATCCTCAACAATGCGACGCGGCGCAGCTTCATTGTCTACGACGAAATCGGACGCGGCACTTCCACTTACGACGGTATGAGCATTGCCCGTGCGGTCGCGGAATACACCGTCAGCCGCAAAATCGGCGCGAAGACCATGTTTGCGACGCACTATCATGAGCTGACTGCACTTGAAAAAGAGCTGTCCGGCGTGGTGAACGTGAACATTGCGGCAAAAAAGCGCGGGGATGACGTGACCTTCCTGCGCAAAATCGTGCCCGGTCCGGCTGACGACAGCTACGGCATCGAAGTAGCGCGTCTTGCAGGCGTTCCCGCCGACATCACCCGCCGTGCAAAGGAAATCCTCGCCGAACTGGAAGGCAAAAAAGCCGCGGGCAAACCGATCGGAGCACCGGGCGGTGCAAAAAAAGCCGCAAAAGCCGAAGAAGACACCGTTCCGATGACGCTCAGCTTTGCCGATGCCGTCGCAGATGAAATCAAGGAAAAGCTGCGCCGAACCGATGTAAACACGCTCACGCCGATTGAAGCACTCAATCTCATTTACGAATGGAAAAAGATGCTGTAAACGATAACGGAAAGAGCTGAACAGATCAATCAAGAATTCTGTAGGGACCGGCGTCCTCGACGGTCCGACGAATGCTTTGAATAAATTTCACGGATATAAATTGTTCATAATCGTTCCGCCTACGGATATTTTGATTAAACATATCGTCTCGGACCGTCGAGGACGCGCATGCATGCGCCACCGGTCCCTACGAATCTTAAATTTCATCCACCATGGGAAAAATCAACCTTCTCTCCCCTTCCGTTGCTAATCTCATCGCTGCCGGCGAAGTCGTGGACCGTCCGGCTTCCGCTGTCAAGGAACTGCTCGAAAATGCCATCGACTCCGGTGCGACAGCGATCACGGTTGAGATTCAGCGCGGCGGAATATCCTTTATTCGTGTTGCCGACGACGGGTGCGGCATCGAAAAGGACGATCTTGCCCCTGTCATCACCCGTCACTCCACCAGCAAAATCAGCACTGCCGCCGATCTCGATTCGATTTTCACGCTCGGGTTCCGCGGTGAAGCGCTTGCCGCCATTGCATCCGTGTCGAAACTGCGCATTTTCTCGAAAGTACGCGGGGCTGACATGGGAGCACTGCTTGAAGCGGACGGCGGAAAAATCCTCTCCGTCTCCGATACGGGCTGCCGCGAAGGGACAACGATCATCGTGGAGGATCTTTTCCACAATGTCCCCGCAAGACGAAAATTCCTGAAAAAAGATGCCACGGAAGCCATTGCCATCGGTGCTGTCGTGGAAAAAATCGCGCTTTCCCGCCCCGATATCGCCTTCAAGTATATCTCCGACGGTGAAATCAAGTTCATGACCACCGGCAAAGGGGATCTCAGCGAGACGATCTGGGCACTGTTCGGCAAAGAGCTTGCCCACCGTTCCCTCAAAGTGGACCGCGAGGAAAACGGCATCCGCATCACGGGATACGTCTCCGAGCCCGATCTCTTCCGCTCGAACCGCAATATGGAGAACTTCTTCATCAACGGACGGTACATCAAATCGAAAACCGCTTCCGCCGCGCTCGAGCAGGCATACTCCTCGAAAATTCCGCAGGACAAATTCCCGTTCTGCGTTCTGAATATCGAACTGAATCCTTCCTCTGTGGATGTCAACGTGCATCCCGCCAAGCTGGAAGTGAAGTTCGCCAACGAAAAAATCATCTTTGACGCAGTTTACTACGCGGTTCTGTCCGCGCTCGAAGCCGCCGCACAGAGACCGGAGCTTGAGCTGTCCGCCCGTTCTGCTGCCAAAGCCGCGGCGAAAAGTGCGCAGAGCAGCTTCAGCACCGCTTTTCTCCCGCAGGATGCAAAAACGAAACGCGCGGAACAGATTCGCATCGGTACGCCCGTGAAAACGGATCCGCCACCGGCTGCTGTGTCTTCCTCTGCGAAGCCTGCACCCGCGCACCCAAAAAGTCCTTCTTCCGCGCACGTGACGGACATTTCCTCCGTTGCCGATATGTTCCCGCCCGAGGAAGCGATTCCCTCTCCGGAAGAACTGCGGCAGGCGAACCGCGATGCATACGAAAATATCCGCCGTGCATCCGCCTTTGTTCCGCGCGGACTGACAATCCCGGACACGGAGACTGCGGACGACGGACGCACCAACGCACAGCGCGCCGCAGAACAGCTCCGGACACAGCGCGTCCCGCGTCCTCAACCCGTACCGGAACCGAATGAATCGGAGCCGGAGCCGAATGAATCGGAACTGGAGCCGGAGCTGCCGAATCCAGAGCTGCCGGAGCCGGAGCCGCAGGTATCGGAGCCGGAGCTGCCGGACCCGGAGGTACCGCAGGAGGAATTCATCCCGATCCCTTCGGACGATGTTCCCCCCGGGGAAGTGCAGCTGCCGAAAGAAACTGACACATCGGCACAAAGCGGTGCGCAGTCCATTGTGCTTCCCTCCGTAATCGAAATCCGCGAGGAAGATATTCCGGAATACTTCATTCTCGGCGAAGCGTTTAACTGCTACGTGATCGTCCAGACCGCCGACCGGCTTCTGATGATCGACAAGCATGCGGCGCACGAACGGATTCTCTTTGACGAGCTGTGCAGAAAAATGCACGCATCCGTCTTCAGCGGTCAGCGCGGCGGGCAGATGCTTCTTGCGCCGTACGACATTGACCTCTTGTCCCCGGAAGTGGATGCGCTCGGAGAATACGATGCACAGATCCGCGCACTGGGCTTTGATTACACGGTCGAAAAGGTCGGTGTCTCCTCTTACAAAGCGCACCTGATGCAGATTCCGGAAGATCTTGACACCGCATCCGCCGCAGAGCTGTTCACCACGCTCGCCGACAATCTGTCCGAAACCACGGCAAGTGTGCAGTCCGCCGCCGACACCTTCTTTGAATCCCGTCTGTGGCAGGCATCCTGCAAAGCCGCAATCAAAGGAGGACGGGTTTACGACACAGCGCACATCAAGTGGATCTGTGACCGTCTGCTCAAAAAGCCGGATGAAGACAACGCCGTGATCCGCGTCTGTCCGCACGGTCGTCCGGTGGCGTTTGAAATCAAAAAATCCTCCATCGACCGACAGTTCGCACGCCTGACCTGACTTTTCCGACTCTGACAATTCCGATACAGCCTTTAAAACCTTCATTATATATATTCCCATATACGGAGATTTTCCATGTTTATTCTTATCAAATCCGATCCCGCGAGCAAAGCACGCCGCGGACGTCTGATCACTCCCCACGGTGTGATTGAAACCCCTGTTTTCATGAATGTTGCAACCTCTGCTGCCATCAAGGGCGGCGTTTCCGCGTTTGACCTCAAGGACGTCAACTGTCAGGTCATGCTCTCGAACACCTACCACCTCCACATCCGTCCCGGTGACGCGCTTGTTGCCGGTCAGGGTGGTCTGCAGAAATTCACCGGCTGGGATCGTCCCACGCTCACGGACTCCGGCGGATTCCAGGTCTTCTCTCTCGCCGGTCTGCGCAAGATCAAGGAAGAAGGCGTTACTTTTGCATCCCACATCGACGGAAGACGCATTTTCATGGGTCCGGAAGAAAGTATGCGGATTCAGTCCCACCTCGCTTCGACCATTGCCATGGCGTTCGATGAATGCATCGAAAACCCCGCCGAATACAACTATGTCCGCAACTCCTGCGACAGAACTACCCGCTGGCTGCGCAGATGCATCGAGGAAATGAAGCGGCTCAACTCCCTTGACGAGACGATCAACAAGGAACAGATGCTGTTTGCGATCAACCAGGGTTCGACCTATGCCGATCTCCGCATCCGTCACATGGAACAGATCCGCGACATGGACGTAAACGGCTTTGCCATCGGGGGCTTAGCTGTCGGTGAGGAAACGGAAGAAATGTACCGCATTATCGAAGCGGTCGAGCCGTATATGCCCACGGACAAGCCGCGCTATCTCATGGGTGTCGGCACGCCGTGCAACATTCTCGAAGCCGTTCACCGCGGTGTGGACTTCTTCGACTGCGTCATGCCGTCGAGAAACGCCCGCCACGGCAACCTGTTCACATGGCACGGCAAGATGAATCTGCTGAACGAAAAGTACATGGAAGACTCCCGCCCGATCGACGAAAACTGCGGCTGTCCCGCCTGCCGGAACCACTCCCGCGCATACATCCGTCATCTCATCAAGGCGAAGGAAGCACTCGGTATGCGTCTGGCTGTGCTCCACAACCTCTATTTCTACAACGAACTGACGCAGAAAATCCGCGATGCCCTCGACGGGGATTATTACGAGAGCTTCTATCAGAAGTACCGCAATATCCTCGGCGAACGCAGTCAGGACTGACGCTATGCCCGTGCTCTCGAGGATTCTCGGCAGAATCATCGGCTTTATCCCGACTGCCGTTCCGGTCTTTCTGGCTTGGCTGATCATGTCTCCCGTGCCTGCCACTTCGGAAATCTACCGCACGCCGCTGTACCGTCCTTCCGATGTGCCTTGGTTCATCTGGCTCTGGATCGTTCTTGCTGTCGTCAGCGACATTCTGCTGTGCATGAAGAAGGGCATTCCCGCCGGACTGGTTTTGGGTGCGTTTCCCTATGCCGCCGCGGCTCTTGTCATCCTGCTCACAGGACAGGGCGCTTTTCCCACGGAAATTTTTTGGATCCTCGGCGGATTTCTCTTCTTTTATATCCTTTACGCTGTCGTTTATTATGTCTTTTACCATGAGGCAGACAAAATATGATTTATATTGATACCAAATCCACCGATCCCTTTTACAATTTCGGATGCGAAGTGTATTTCGGGTCGGAAAAGCTGCTCGGCGACGATGTATTCCTCGTCTGGCATACCACCCCGTACCTCATCATCGGACGCTTTCAGAACGCGCTCGAGGAAATCAATGCCGAATATGCCCGCGAACACGGCATCGGTGTTGCAAGACGCGCTTCCGGCGGCGGAACGTGCTATCTGGACGAGGGCGGCTGGCAGTTTTCCTACATTGCTCCCTCGCGCGGCAACGATCTCTCCATTGAATTCGCGCGCTTTGTCAATCCCGTCGTCGATTTTCTCCGTTCGCTCGGACTGGACGCGGCACTGACGGGACGCAACGACATCACGGTATCGGGCAAAAAGGTGAGCGGAAACTCCCAGTTCCGGCTCGGTTCCGTTGTGGTGCATCACGGAACGCTCCTGTATGATGAAAATCTCGAAGATCTCGTCCGAGCGACAACGCCCAAGGAATACAAAATCACGTCCAAGGCGATCAAGTCCGTCCGCGAACGGGTGACGAATATCCGCGAGCATCTCTCGTGCGACATGGGACTGTACGAATTCCGCGACGCGCTTGCCGATGCGCTGACGGATGCACGGTATGAAATCACGCCCGAAGATGACCGGCGCATCCGCGAGATAGCCGACGTGCGCTTCCGCGACCCTGCCGTGATTTACGCATCGACGCCGAAATTCGAGATGGAAAAAGAAATCCACCTCTCCGGCGGCACGTTTGTGGTCGGTCTGTCGGTCAAGGACGGCGTCATCGAACAAGCGGGCTTCACGGGCGACTTTTTCTCCGCAGACGATCCCGATGCCAATCCCGCATCCGTCCTCTGCGGCGTCCCGTTCACGCCGGAAGCCGTGCGGACTGCGCTCTCCGGACTGGGCACGTCTCTGTTCGGCGCCACCGCTGACGAGCTGACACGGGGAATTTTTGAATAAAATATAAAAAGAGGCTTCTGCATCCATGTCATGAAGTGAAAGAATCGGGGATGAACTTTTTTGAAAAAGTTTCTCCCGCGTCTTCCGTTCATGACATTCATCATGCGGTCAGCCTCTTTTTTCTTCTGCGATTTTTCGCTTTTCGCTCCAGATATGCGTCTGTCTCAGTCCCGTAGGCGTTACATTCATCATTTTCTTGAACTGTCTGGAGAAATAGCTGTAATGCCTGTATCCGAGCGCACTGCTGATATCGGTCAGCGGCATATCCGTATTCAGCAGATAATCCTTCGCACATTCCATTTTTTTGCGGATAATATATTCCGTGATGGTTTCGCCGGTGTATTTTTTGAACAGATGATTGCAGTGATTCGGCGACATATAGACACTGCTGCCGACCTGCATGAGAGTAAGCGGTTCCGACAGGTGCGCGTCAATATAGTTTTTGATTCTGGCGATTACGTCATCGTCTTTTGAATACTGCGACTTATCGTACAGGTAATAATACAGCAGCAAAAAGAGATTTTTGAGCATCTCTTCCGTGCTCTGCGATTCTTTTGCCGAGACTCTCGCTGCCAGATCAAGAATCAGCTGCAAATCCTCCGATATGCACTGACGGAGAACGCCGTGATAATACGGAAGATTGTCCGTTTCATCAAAACTCACATTGAAACTCCAGTATTCCACATCTCTGGCACCTTCCCTCTGCCGCAGATCGCCCTTCTGAAATATAACCGCGTCCCCGGCGTGCAGAACAACCGGTTCACGATTGAGCGAATAATGCATATTCCCTTTGAGCAGGAGCGTAATGTCGAGATAGCGAAGTTTTTCTTCCCCCAGATATGATGCGGCAGGAACATTCTTCTTATGCATACAAATGATATTCATATTTCCCCCTTCTGCCGCAGTTCATCCGGTGTTTTTTCACTTTCAAATGCTGTCCATCTGCAAACCGCAGTCATATCATGCATTTTATTTATTATAAAATCTCAGTTTCCGAAAATCAATGAACTATAGAACGCCAATCCATCCATTTTTATATTTTCCAACGATTCAGAAAAGCATACCATATTCTGCCGCCCGGAACAGAACAATCCAAAGCTGTCTTTGTTCATTATGCGGACAAAATCGTTCGATAGTATATCAATCCTGTACATTCCGTCATATTCTTCATGGACTTTTCATACACTCTCTGCTATAATGAACACACAGCAACTCCTTGCATCTGGATTTTTTATATTTACTAAAGAAAGAGGAACTCACCATGAAAAAAAAGCGTTTATTCTTAATGCTCCTTGCACTCCTGATGACAGCCTCCGCGTGCGGACAGACACCGTCGGATTCCGAAAATTCCTCTGATCCGGTGAACGCCAACACCCCTGAAGTAGAGGAAACCGAAACAGAACTGAAGGACGCAGTACCCGAAAATCTTACCTTTGGCGGCGCTGATTTTACCATTCTGGCCTCGAATGCTTACGGCGCTTCCTCCCTTGTTGAAGGAACAACCGGCGAAGCGTACAACGACGCTATTTACAAAATGGAGCTGAATACCGAAAGTCGTCTGGATGTGAAGATTTCTGAGGTTCTCGACCCTGCCATGAATACGACAGCTGTTGAACTTGTAGCTGCCAACGACACCACATACGACGCCTTCTCCATGACGGACAAAGATGCTACAACGGTTGCAAAGCAGGGCATCTTCTATCCCATGGCTGATATTCCTTATGTTGCTCTCGACCAGATTTACTGGGGCGACGGACTCAGCGAATCCCTGTCTCTCAAGGGGAAGAATTATTTTGCAATTTCCTCCTTCAATATGTATTCCATTGAACGCACCGCTATTGTACTCATGAACGAAGCTGTTGCAGCCAGACATCAGATCAAAGTTCCGTGGGATGAAGTATTCTCCGGCAAATGGACACAGGATATGTATGCAGCTTACGACAATATTGCAACCAACGACGTCAACGGTGACGGTGTGATGGACGAAAAAGACTCCTACACCTTCGGTGCATCTGACGTAAGAGACGTTCCCGAAAAGTTTCTTTATGCTTCCGGCATGAAGCTGATTGATATCGACGAAGACGGTCTGCCTTATTGTTCCTTCTACGGCAGTGAAAAATTCATTGATATCATGGAATATGCACGTAATATCTCCTATGGTCCTGATTGTTTATTCGGTACTACCTGTGAAACAGCGAATACAGCAATCAACTCCTCTGAAAAGATGTTTATCTATGACCGCGAATTGTTTACCATTTCAGAATTCCGCTACCTGAATACAAGTAATGCAGACCTTTACCGTAACATGGAATCTGATTTCAGCATTCTTCCCATGCCCAAATATGATGAAGCACAGGACAGATACTATTCCCGTACCTGCAACACCATCTTCTCTCTGGTTCCCGTAACCGCAACGGATCTCGACAAAGCAGGCGCTGTACTGGAAGCTATGAGTTTTGAAGGCTACAAGACCGTTCTTCCCGCATACAAAGAAACTGCTATGAAGAATAAGGTAGCCCGCAATCAGGAATCCGCTGATGCCATCCAGATCATTTACGATACCCGTGTTCTTGACCTTGCAAAGCTCTATCTGCCCGCACACTTCGATACCAAGATCTTCACGCCTCTTAAAGCAGGCAACAGCATCGTTACCATGTTTGAAGAACAGCGCAATGTCATTGAAACTTCCATCAATGACCTCGTTGCAGCGCTCACCGAACCGCAAGAAGCTGCAGCACTCACCGAACCGCAAGAAGCTGCTGAATAAAATCTGAATGAAATAACAAAACTGCTGCATGGATTTTCTCGCTGTGCAGCAGTTTTTCTGTTTGATCAGAAAATCATATTCATCCGGATTTATTCCCGGATCATGTCTTCGAGAATACCCTCCAGTTTCCGCTCGTCTGCGTAACGGATGTACCGCGCGCCCTTGCCTTCCAGAACGACGGTGTTCTCGCCTTCAAAGCGTACCGCGCAGTCATCGCTGATCTGCCAGAGCGGATCGTCAGGCTCCAGCGCATAGTACACCGTCACCGGATCCCACGATTCGCGGCGGCTCTGTTTTCCGCCTGCCCAGTACCAGTAAGCCAGCCGTACCGGGTTATCCTCGGATGCATCGGCAAGGGACGCACCGGAGAAAACGTGCTCTCCCGCTTCAAATCCGCAGTACACAAGCGGCACGGGACAGTGTTGTGCCGTATAGGCGGCGGCAGGAAGGTCACAGCGGATGTTCCACTCAAGAATATGGCGGTTGTGGAAGTTGCCGCCCATGATGACGACTTCCCGCACGGACTGTTTCACAAGCGCACTTCCGTCGAGGGAAGAAATTTCGTCCGGCTCGGAGCGGAGCAGGTCCTCCATATTATTCTGATGACCGATGAAAATCAGCGTGACATCCCGGTTGTCTGCAAGCAGACGGCGCAGAAGCGTAAGCGCATCTCCGAATTTGTTTTCATCCGCCTGTTCCCCGTGTTTTTTCAGCCAGTGTTCCATGACAGGTATGCTGTAATTCGCGTTCTTGTAGCCGTCACGCGCGGTTCTTGCCACGGGCACGCGGTCAGCCAGTCCGTACCAGTCGAGAATTGCGTATGCAGTATAGGCACCGGACAGTTCGGATGTGCAGACGGTAACGCCGCAGAGGTCGATTGTCTCCTCCTTAGCCCGCCGGCAGAGCATCGCAAGTGCACCGCAGTCGTCGCAGTCCCCGCCGATGTCGGTATCGAGAATATATTTGCGTTTTTCTTCCATATGCCTCATATATCTTCTCCTGCTGCCGAATATTCAGTCAGAATCCGTTTCACACCATTTCCCGGTAACTGCCGAGGTAACGGAACTCCTCGCAGGTATCGGCAATCGTCTGCATGAGTGCGGCAAACGATTCGGAGTAAACGGATGTGTCGAAGTCGCAGAAGAAGCGGAATTCAAAGTCCCTGCCTTCAATCGGGCGTGCAACCAGATTCGTGAGATTGACGCCGAGTGCGTAGAACCTCGACAGAACTTTATACAGTGCGCCGGGCGTGTTGTTCGTGACGAGCATCATGGATGTTCTGTCCGCTCCCGGGAAGATTTCGATGTTTTTAGAAATGCAGAGGAAGCGCGTGTAGTTGTTGTCCGTGTCGTGTATATCTCTGGCGAGGGTGTTCAGGCTGTACAGATTCGCGCAGGCATGGGAGGAAATCGCCGCGAGGTCCTTTCTGCCGCTTTCCCGTACCATTTTCGATGCAACCGCCGTATTCGCCGCGTATGTGATCTTCACGCCGGACAGCGTTGAGAGGAATTTGCCGCACTGGTTGACCGCCTGTTCGTGGGAAATGACCTCTTTGATGTCCTCGAGCTTTACGCCGGGATTGGCAAGCAGGGAGTGCTCGATCTTGCAGCGCACGGAACGCACCGCATAGACGTCGTGCTTTTCAAGGAGCTTGTAGACCGCGCCGACGATGCCCGCCGTGCTGTTTTCCACGGGCAGAACCCCGTAGCGCACATAGCCGGACTCCACCGCACGGATAACGTCCGCGAAGGTCTTGACATACTCGATATCGGGCTGTTTGAAGAGCTTTTCCGCCGCCATCATGGAATACGCGCCTTCCGTCCCCTGACAGGCAACGTGTGCCGCTTCGGGAAAGAGCTTCGGCGTATTCTCAATCGCGTCCGTGATGGAAGTATACAGGTCGGACGAAGTGCCGAGCAGCTTGTGCTGATAGTCCCGCGACAGTTCAAACAGGAGGGAGTACATCTGGCGGATATAGTTTCCCATGTCCTCCCCTGCCATTTCTGCAAGCTGGGTCAGTTTGTCCCGCTCTCTTGCGGAGTCGAACACGGGCATTCCGCTTTCCTTTTTATATGCCGCGATACCGGACGCGACTTCCATCCGCTGACGGAAGAGGTCTACCATCTGCGCGTCGATAGCGTCGATTTGCTTTCTGCATTCCAGCAGTTTTGATTGATCGGGAGTATTCATAGTCATCTTTCGCTTTCGTATATTTATACAAATTTTCAACAGAAATATTGTACCACGCTTTCTCCCGGCAGGTGTTACAGAATTGTTAATTCAGGCGAAATTCCCCCGTCTGTCCAAACTGGATACACCGTATTGTACGGTTTTCTTCCGTGGAAAAGGCATAAGTCCCCCTATTTGCGGACAAAACGGCGCGCACCAGCGTTCTGTAGCCGGGACGTTCATCCGCACCGACGGGCACGCTGACGGCATCGAGAATATTCATAAAAGCTGTATCCGTATCCGCAGAACGGCAGTGTGATCTAAGCCATGCCGCACGTGCAAACCGGCTTTCGGAGGACATATTCCACACAATATCCGGATGCGGCGCGGACAGATCGGGGAGGGATGCGGTGATTTCACAGAGGGAAGGTGCGTTTGCGAGAACCCCGAGGGGATTTTCGAGAATTTTCCCGTTTTCAAAGACGATGCAGTGTCCGTTTCTGTCCCCAAGAATGAAGTGCGGGAACATGACGGGGGCATCTTCCGTCAGCGAAACGGAACCGAGATACGCTGCGGCTTGGGCTGTGTCGGTGCACCGGCTGAGAACTGCGGGAATGACCTCTCCGGGATGCAGTCGAGTTCGCTCCGCTTTTCCGCAGTCCGTGCTCTCCCGCGTCAGTTCACGCCGGTAGTTGAGCAAAGCGATCATCAGTCCGGCGTCGTTGATTCCGTCGATCCAGATTTTTCTGTCGTCCGTTACGATCACGCCGCCGATGAAGTGCTCCAGTCCGATGACGCGGTGTTCAGCGATGCTCCCCTGTCTGTCCACCGTGCGTGCGAGGGTTTGATTTGCGTATATGGCTGTACACATATTGTCCTCCTTTAATTTTTTCAGCCGCACTGAATTTTTCTTTCAGAACGGCTGTCTTGCACTGATTTGCGTAAAATGATATAATAAAAGCAGCATAAGTACTTTTGCAGAATGCGGGCTGCATTATACAGGTATATATTGGAGGTATGTATCGCGCCGCCGTTATTGCAGACAATGAGAAAATACAGAAACAGCACTGTGCATTTTCTGTGAAATTACCGGTGTCTATTTGGACACAACCCATTGACACGATAATCGGTTTACCGATATAATATATGTAATCCGAAAGCCGGGTCGCCCGTTTTTCTGAGAAAGGAAGTCAGAATTATGTTTACATTCAAAAATAAAGTCGCGGTAGTTACCGGCGGAGCAAGAGGGATCGGCAAATGCATCTGTGAAAAATTCCGCGAAGCCGGTGCTAAGGTCTGTGTAATCGACCTTTTGGAAAATGACTGTTTTACAGGAGACCTTGCTGAAAAGAAAACGCTCGAAGCATTTGCGGACAAGGTGATCACAGACTGCGGTCACGTCGATTATCTCATCAACAATGCCGCTCCGAAAATGTGCGGGATTGCCGGCAGCAGCTACGAGGATTTTGAGTATGCCCTGCGCGTCGGCGTGACAGCTCCGTTCTATCTCTCCAAACTCTTCGCACCGTATTTTGCCGAAGGAGCCTGCATCGTCAATATTTCCTCCTCCCGCGACAGGATGAGCCAGCCTCAGACCGAAAGCTATACGGCAGCAAAAGGCGGGATTTCTGCACTGACCCATGCGCTTGCGGTCAGCTTTGCAGGCAAGGTGCGCGTCAACTCCATCTCCCCCGGCTGGATTGATACGGCGTACACCGTTTACAAAGGCGCAGATGCTGTCCAGCAGCCCGCAGGCAGAGTCGGTAATCCGCCGGACATAGCCAATATGGTGCTCTATCTCTGCTCGGACATGGCGGGATTTATCACCGGAGAGAATATCTGCATCGACGGCGGCATGACCCGGCAGATGATCTACCACGGCGACTGCGGCTGGACGCTGGATGAAAAATAAGCAAAACAGGAAACAAATCTGCGGAGGATACTGAAAATGTGGATATGCCCGAAATGCGGACGTGCATTTAAAAGAACCAATCAGGGACATTACTGCGGCAAAGCTCCTGAAACTGTGGATGAATATATGAAGCTGCAGCCTGCACAAGCACAGTCTCATATATCCGCATTGAGAAAAATACTCTTTAGCAGTGTTCCGGAATTGAAGGAACGCATAGCATGGAGTATGCCCAGATATGAAAAGGATACGCATTCCATTTCGTTTGCTGCCTGTAAAAAACATATTAGTTTGTACGTTGATGCGGATATTCTGGAATGTTTCAAATCGCAATTATGTGAATTTGAAATAAAGAAAAATGCGGTTTATCTGCCCTATCATCGGGCACTGCCGGCAGAAGCGATAGAAAATATAGTCAAACATTGCTTTGCAGGGAATTGACATAAACCGCCCGCTTCCCCTGACAGGAACAAGAAGGATGGTATAAGTTATTAACATAATAAAATGAAAGGTCAACAGCGGCTGCTGTCCCGCATTCCGAAGGAAAAATGCTCGGAATACGGCGGAAAGCCTCTGTTGACCTTTTTGTGTTTTTTTATTCAAACTTTCTGTCGTACAGCAAAGCCGCAATCAGCACAACAAAGCACGATCCTGCATTATGCACCAGAGCACCCGTGGTAGGCGTGAGAACTCCGGCAACGGACAGCACAACAGCGAGAATGTTGATAACCATGGAAAGCGTGATGCTGAACTTGATGGTCTTCACCGCAGCACCCGACAGCCGCTTCAGATAGGGCAGCCTCGAAATATCGTCGCGCATCAGAACCACATCGGCGGCTTCCACAGCAATATCACTGCCCAGCCCGCCCATGGCAACACCTACGTTTGCAGTCTTCAGCGCCGGAGCATCATTGACACCGTCACCGATCATGCAGACCGCTTTTCCTTCGTTCTGGATTGCCGCGATACTGCTGACTTTTTCTTCCGGCAGAAGCTGTGCTCTTACCTGTCGGATGCCCACCTGATGTGCAAAGTAATCAGCGGTTTTCCGGTTGTCGCCGGTCAGCAGGACGATTTCGGTATTCATGCCGTGAAGACGATCCACCATTTCCTTTGCTTCGGGACGGAGTACGTCAGCCATTGCCAGAACACCGATGCATCTTCCGCTTTCCGATACAAGAACGGACGCCTTCCCGTGGTTACGCAGAACTTCGAGTGTCTCTCTGACTGTATTACTCAGTACAGTACCATTTTCTTCAAGATATACTTCATTGCCGCAGAAGAGCTTCCTGCCGTGAATTTCGGCGTAAATGCCTTTGCCCGTGGTCATTCTGAAATCATCGGATTCCGCAGTCGTGACACCTCTGGTTTTCGCACAGGCGACGATTGCCTTGCCCAGCGGATGTTCGCTCTTTGCTTCTGCGGATGCGGCAAGAGACAGAAGCGTGTTTTCATCCATTGTTTCGTCAAAGGAAATCACATCGCTGACTTCCAGCCGTCCATAGGTCAGCGTACCGGTTTTGTCGAAGGCAACCGTGCTGACTTTGCCCATCTTTTCAAGTGCTTCGCCGGATTTGATAATGACGCCGTGCTTCGTTGCCTGACCGATTGCCGCCATGATCGCAGTAGGCGTGGCAAGAACCAGCGCACAGGGGCAGAACACGACCAGAACGGTTACTGCGCGGACGATATCCTTTGTGACAACGCCTGCAATAACAGCAATCAGCAGAGCGGCGGGAACCAGCCAGCTTGCGGCTTTGTCTGCGATTCTCGCCATCGGAGCCTTTTTATCTTCCGCTTCCTGTACCATGCGGATCAGCTTCTGCAGGGAACTGTCCTCTCCTACCTTGGTGGCGCGGATGTCGATGGAACCGAAGCGGTTGATCGTACCGCAGAATACGTTATCTCCGACAGTTTTATCCACAGGTATGGATTCGCCGGTCATGACGGACTGATCAACCGAAGTCTCACCACGAAGAATCACGCCGTCAACCGGGATGGTTTCGCCGGGTAAGATGCGAAGAATGTCTCCTTCCCCGATCTTTTCGGCGGGAATCATCTCTTCCTTGCCGTCCGCAATCCGTCTTCCTTGAGTGGGTGCTAAGGAAATCAGCTTTTTCAGACCTTTCTTCGCGCGATCAGTGGTCATGTCCTCCAGAATGGCGCCGATTGCCATGATCCACGCAACTTCACCGGCGGCGAACAGATCCCCGATGGCAATAGCTGCGATCATGGCAATACTGATCAGCAGAGCGGAGGAAATTTTGCTGATGCCGGGATTGTGTATCACACGCCAGACGGCAAGATACAGCATGGGAATGCCGCTGATGATCACCGTCATCCAAGCTGGATCAAACGGAAGAAAATCCAGAGAAAGTGCCGGACCGCCGAATTCTTCCATCAGATGCGGTGCCAAATCCAGCAGGAGAAACAGACCGGCTATGACGGTGGCAGGTACGCTTTCCAGAATTTCAATCAGTTCATGCAGTTTTTTGCGCATAATAAGACCTCTCTTCATTGACTTTGCTCTTTGAATCGTGTATACTGAAAAATATACAGAACGAACTGTTCGGTACAATATAGATTATACGGATTTTTCAGCTGAAAACAAGAATCAGTTCCGTTTCTTTGTACGATACAGAACATTTTCATAAAACTGTTCGGGAGGAATTATGGACAGAAGGCAGAAGAAGACGAGAGAAGCGATTTTCCAGGCATTTACGGAACTGCTGGCAGAAAAGCACTATAATCAGATCTCCGTGCAGGATATCATCGACCGTGCCGATATAGGCCGCACTACGTTCTATGCCCATTTTGAGACAAAGGATTATCTGCTCAAGGATCTGTGCGAAGAACTGTTCGGGCATATCATCGACACCGCTATGGGACTTCCGCACAGGCATTACCACTATTCCTCGTGCAGTGATACGGACTCTGTTTTTCTGCATCTTCTGCGCCATCTGCAGGAAAACGACAGGAATATTCTCGAACTGCTGTCCTCACAGAACAACGAAATCTTCCTGCGCTATTTCAAAAGCAATCTGAAGGAGCTGATTTTGCGGCAGTACGCGGACAAGGGAATGCTGGCGGCGTCTCTATTGCCGGAGGATTATCTGGTGAATCACATTTCGTCATCCTTTGTGGAAACGGTGGGATGGTGGCTGTCGCAGGGGATGCAGGAAACACCGGAAGCGATGAACGAGTACTTTCTCGCCGTCATCGAACCGATTCTGAGCCGGCAAATCAGTGAATGAACAGCATAATTTCTGCTCTGCAGGTGAATACTAACCGCGAACTTACAACCGGAGGTCAGTATTTGCTATGTTCAAACACGAAAAAGAATTATTTCATCCCGTAGGCATCGAACGCCCGAATCCGCAGTATGCTGTGCTTCTTCAGGAACAGCTGGGCGGCGGCAACGGGGAACTGAAAGCAGCGATGCAGTATATGTCTCAGAGTTTCCGGATCAAGGATCCCGAAATCAAGGATCTGTTCCTCGACATCGCGGCGGAAGAACTGGGGCATATGGAAATGGTGGCGCAGACGATCAGCCTTCTCAACGGCCACGATGTGGATGCCGGAAAGGTACAGGCAGGGGAAGTGCAGACCCATGTACAGCTCGGGCTGAATCCCGGACTCATCAATGCATCGGGATATTCCTGGACAGCGGATTACGTCACCGTGACGGGGGATCTTTGCGCCGATCTTCTCTCCAATATCGCATCGGAACAGCGCGCCAAGGTGGTTTACGAATACCTTTATCGCCAGATCGAAGATAAGAAGGTGCGTGAAACCATCGACTTTTTGCTGAACCGTGAAGAAGCGCATAACCAGATGTTCCGCGATGCATTCAATAAAGTACAGCAGTCCGGCTCCAACAGGGATTTCGGTACAACCAAAGCCGCGAAGATGTATTTCTCCATGTCCGAACCGGGAGCGAATACCTTTGCCGCAGGCGAGACCCATGCACCGACATTCCGATAAAACGCAAGCAGGAAAAGTACCGTCCGATATGGGCGGTATTTTTGCAGAAAAGATTTTAGGTATGCATCATTTCAAATTGTCGTTAATCTTGACATATCCCGTTCCCGTCGGGTATAATAGAACAAAAATGAAACAAAAAGGACATCTTTATGAGCAAACTCAAATCTCTGTTCAGCGAGAATACTCCCTTCAAAGCATTTCTCCTGTCCGTGCTGATTACCGGCGTATCCTACGGTCTGTACAAAGGCATGCTTGACAACTTCATGGCGGAGATCGTCGGCATGAGCGAAGCCGACCGCGGCGTGACCGAATTTTTCCGTGAACTGCCCGGTGTAACCCTTGTCTTGATTCTCGCAGCATTCTATATGTTCTCGGCAGAAACAATGTATAAGGCGGGAGCAGTTATCATGCTGATCGGTATGACGATGCACGCAGCACTTCCTGCGACCAAGGTTCTTACCACACTGGCGATCTGTATGTACGCGCTGGGTGAGCATATCCAGATGGGGATGAAGAGTACGCTGACATTAAAATATACCAAAGGAGACAACGGCGGTGCTGCGCTCGGCGTGCAGAGTGCGGTATCCCAGATCGGCACGCTGTTCGGTTACATAGTCATCATCGCTGCATTTTCTCTTGCATCCGCCGCGCAGCCATATACCTTCTTCTTCGTCTGTGCAGCTGTGCTGGCGGGACTGAGCGTGCTGTGCTCATTGAAAATCAGCGGACGGAGCGAAACAGACTCAACCAAACGCCGCTTTTATTTCAGCAAGAAATATACCAAATATTATATGCTTGAGATGTTCTACGGCGCACGCAAGCAGGTCTTCATCACTTTCGGGCCTTATGTTCTGATCATGATGTACGGCGCGAGCACTGCGGTCATCAGCCTCCTGTTTGCAGTTTCGGCAATTGCCTGCTTCTTAGCTTCTCCTGTTGTGGGTAGGATTATCGACCGGGTCGGCTACAAGACCGTTATGGTTGCCGATACGCTGATTCTCGTCATTATCTGTTTCTTCTACGGCTTTGCGCACCACATTTTCCCGCGTGATGCAGCGTTCACCGTCTGCTGTATCAACTATTTGCTTGACGCGGTGATATCGCTCAGTTCCATGGCGTCGAATGTCTATGTCAAGGATCTGGCAGACGATCCCGAAGAGGTCAAGGCAACCATATCCACTGGCGTGTCGATCAACCATATTATCACCATTTTCATCGCACTGTTCGGCGGCTGGGTGTGGCAGGTTCTGGGGATCGAGCTCTTGTTCATTGTTTCAGCCGTTCTGGGACTTCTCAACAGCGCATATGCGGCGACGATAAAAGTACCGAAGCGGAGTGCATAACCAGAGAGGGCATACATAAATGTTGCTTCCTTTGAGCTTGCGTGACAGAGAGTGAAAATACCGTAAACCCAAAAACAGCAACAGTGCGTTGCTTGTCACATCTGTTCCGCTGTGATATAATGAAATCACAGAAAA
>JAFQLN010000034.1 GCA_017414585.1 Clostridia bacterium
CAAAAAGAGGAACTTTATCAGAAGTCTTGGGTGTTTCGAGCTCTGCGGAGCTCGACAAGGGGCTTTGCCCCTTTGAACCCCACGAGCTTTTGAAAAAGCTCGACCAAAACTTTTATACTTGCGACAGCCCCGTTTTTTGTATGCTTTTTCAGTCTGCCAGCACAATCTTCGCCGACTGCACACGTGCCTGCGCTTCCCGACCGCAGCTGTCATACCGGTCATTGCCGGTCATTTCCTTCGGAATTCCGAAAAGCGTACGGCTTTCCATTCCGTCGATGGCTATGGATACGGCACCGCCTTTTTCCTCCAGCGTGATGACCGCATGAATGGGATCCTCGTACACAAGGGTATGATTGATTCTGCGGTACTCTGCCACAAGGCTCTCCGGATAGAGCGTATGCTCTTTTATGAGATAGTGATACGATGCGGCGTTCAGCTCAAAATACACCACGTTGTCGAGAATACGGATATGGTCGCAGTGGTGATGTCCGTTGATGCACAGAATCACGCTGTGCGGCTTTCTGCGGTTGGCTTCGTTGATGATTCTCTGCACTTCATCCATGTTCTTCACACCGCCGTTGCCGCGCTCAAAGCTCTCATGGCTGATGATCACGCACGGATGGGGAGAAGATTCGATGGTTTCCCTGAGCCACTGAAGCTGTTCGGGCGGCATATGATCGCGCAGCGGACCGTGTTTGTAGTAATTGCCGAGGTCGTAATGCACATATTCCCCATCGAGCAGATAAAAGTTCGGGTTGCAGATGATCATGCGGAATCCGTCCGCGTCGAAGAAATAATGCCCATCCGGCATATTGTACAGCTTCAGAGTTTCTTCATACGGCGTTCCGTCCGTATCATGATTGCCGAGGCAGTGATAGGTCGGTATGTGAAACTCGTTGTACTTTTTTACATACGGCGCAGCATCTTCCCTGCCCGGTGCGTGACAGAAGTCCCCTGCATGAATGATGAACTGCACGTTTTCTTCTTCAGCACGCCGGAGAATGGCATCCAGCCGGTCCTTGTCCCCGCCCATAAAGACACCGGGACAGCAGTGCAAGTCCGAAAAGATCGAAAATTTCATATTCCTTTGCTCCCCCTGTTATGTCGTCAGTTCATCAGCATGATCTTTGCCGACTGCACGCGCGGTTCCGCAGGATGTCCGCAATTGTCGTATTGCTCATTGCCAGTCATTTCAACTGTGACCCCGAGGAACATTTCGCTTTCCATTCCATCAATAACAATTGCCACACCCTCCGGTTTTTCATCCAGCGTAATGACGGCATGAAGCGGATCATTGTATATGGCAGTATGGTTCGTCCCACGGTACTCGCGGCACAGCTCCTCCGGATAGAGCGTATGTACCTTATTCAGATAGCTTAACGACGCTGAATTCAGCTCAAAATATACAACATTGTCAAGAATACGGATATGGTCACGGTGGTGGTGCCCGTTGATGCACAGAATGACGCTGTGCGGCTTCTTTCGGTTGGCATCGTTGATGATCTTCTGCACTTCAAGCATATTCTTCACACCTCCGCTGCCGCGCTCAAAACTCTCATGACTGATGATCACGCACGGATAGGGCGAAGATTCGATGGTTTCCCTGAGCCACGCGAGCTGTTCGGGCGGCATATAATCCCGCAGTTCATTATGCCTGAAGTAGTTTCGGAGATTGTAGTGAACATACTCCCCGTCAAGCAGAAAGTAATTCGGGTTGCAGATTACGATACGGAAGCCTTTGCAGTCAAAATAATAATGATCGTCGGGCATATTATACAGCTTCAGAGTTTCTTCATAGGATGTTCCGTCCGTATCATGGTTTCCGAGACAATGGTAGCTCGGAATGTGGAATTCATTATACTTTTTCAGATAGGCGGCGGCATTTTCCCCGTCCGGTTTGCTGCAGAAATCGCCAGCATGAATGATGAAGTCCACATTCTCTTCTTCGGCACGCTTCTGGATCAGAGTAAGACGGGTGTCGTCATCACACAGATACACCCCGCTGCAGCAGTGCAGATCGGAAAAGATCGAAAATTTCATATTCCTCCGTCCCTTTTTCCCGTATCAGATATTGAAATCCCGCGTGAGACAGTCCATGGCTTTTTTGGCATCGTCCGAGGCTACAAGCATGGAAATGCCGATTTCACTCGCGGAAATGTTGATGATATGCACGCCGTCATTCCACAGACAGCGGAACACCTGCGCCGCAACGCCCGGTTTGCCCTGCATTTCATCGCCCATCACCATGATTTTTGCAACGTCCGTGTCGATAATCACTTCGGTTGCTTCACTGTCGCCGAAGAGCGCGCCGAGAATGCCCTGCGTCTTTTCGGCATTGCACCGATCGATGGCAAATACAATATCGACCCCCTGCCCGCTCGACCCTGCGGATGCTGTCTGGATGATCATGTTCACATCCACACCGGCTTCCGCAATGGCTGCAAAGGTTCCGTAAGCGGTTCCCCAGCGGTTGGGCGGATTCTTGATATAGACAACGGCGACTTCATCATTTCTTGATACTGCGTAAACGCCCAAGCTCCTTCACCTCTTCCAGCTTCTCAGTCTTTCTTGATACGGATCACGGAAAGAACATGCACACCGTCCAGTGCCTTTTCCAGCGCTCCCTGCGTCATTCTGCCTGCAGTCAGTTCTACCGTACCGCTGCAGTCGGAAAGAACGGTCACGTCGTCACAGACAGCGGACAGTGCTTCTGCAAGTGCCGCACTGCTGCCTTCCGCACGGATATAGTATGTGAACGCAATGTCGGCAAACGGTCTGACAGCGCCTTCTTTTTTCTCGAAAACCGGTACGTATTCCGCCGCCGCCGCTCCGGAGAGAACTGCCGCTGCATCCGCCATGACAGCACCTGCCGTCGGATAACGACCTGCGCCGCGTCCGTAATACAGTATATCGCCGCATACGGGACTGGTGACGGAAATTCCGTTGTATACATCGGAAATATGGGAAAGCGGATCGTCGTGCGGCACCATCATAGGGCATACATATGCTTCCAGCTGTTCGCCGATCTTTGCCTCAGCAATAAGTTTGATTTCCGCATCGAGTTTTTCGGCTGCCGCGATATCTTCCATGGTGATATTGCGCAGTGTCTGGGCGTAAACTTCTTCGCCGGGTGCAAGGATGCCGGATGCGAGCGCGGAAAGAATGATAATCTTGCGCTGTGCGTCTATTCCGTCAATGTCCGCGGACGGATCGGCTTCCGCAAAACCGAGCAGCTGTGCTTCCTTGAGCACATCGTCAAAGGCGCGCTTTTCCTTCTTCATTTTCGTCAGAATAAAGTTGGTCGTCCCGTTGACAATCCCGCTGACTTTGGAAATCTTTTCGCCTGCAAGTGAAGTTGCAAAGGAACGCAGAACCGGAATCCCGCCGCCGACGCTTGCTTCAAACAGGTATGACACGCCGTTTTCCGCAGCACACCGGAGCAGTTCGTCCCCGAAATTTGCGACCACTTCCTTATTGGACGTTACAACGGACTTTCCCGCATTCATACAGGCAAGCGAAAATTCCCGTGCCGGATGGGAACCGCCCATCGTTTCGCACACGAGCACAACTTCTTTATCTTCCAGAATAGGTGTGATATCGTGCACAACCCGGTCCGCGTACGGAGAATCCGGGAAGTCACGCAGGTCAAGAATATATTTTACATCTGTGTCGTCGCCGACCGCACGGCGGATCTGTTCCCGGTTTGCTTCCAGTACAGCTGTAATGCCGCCGCCGACAACGCCGTATCCGATAATGGCTATCTGCTTCATATATACCTCGTTATAATTTTTATCTATATTGCATGATAAACTGGATTTATATATCATAGCACAGTCGGAGATAAAAATCAAGGGCAAAACGAAGTTTTTTCTGAATTTACCGGATATTTATACAGATGCGTCTGCATATTTCCGCATCAAATCGAAAGCAGCTTTTTTCTTTCCGCATCGGAAGTGACTCCGTAATGCTTCAGAAGGACCGCCGCATACGGTTCAAAGTCCGTATGATCAATCATGCGGAAGCACGCCGCCGCTGCATCAACAAAGTCGGACTTCTCCGTTTTGTCCGCCATGTATGCCAGTCCGATATATCGGAGAACCGCATAAACGGCGCAGAGTGCATTGCTTTCGTCCGGCAGGCTGACGGGACGTTCCTGGAACGGAAAACGGGTAAAGAAAATGTGATTGACAAGCATCTGCTCGAACCAGATTTCCCAGTCGGGGAACAGCTCCCGAAAATGCTGCTGTGCTTTCTGCCAGCGGAGAAAACGATCGTCCCCTTCGCCGTAATACGCCAGCGCCGCTTCTCCGTAATCGCGGATGCTGTCATGCCGTTCGGTGAGAAGTGCTGCCATCTCTCCGAGTACATCGAGACTGCGCAGAACACTGTCACGATCGGACACCATAAGCTGGGGAGGGAAGGTTTCACCGGCTTCGGCACGTGCGGCGGCGGCGTCAATCGCATCCCCGTTCTTTTCTTCGAGAGCACAGGCAATCTGTTCCGTGACCGCATACAGACAGGCGAGACGTTCGCGGAGAGAATGGCGTCTGTCCTGCAGAAAGCGCACGAGTGTCATGCGGATTTTCTGTCCTCTGCCGAGTGTATCGAACAGAGTTGTCCGTTTCCCGGTATCCGGCACATCAACCGTTATCGTTCTGCGGACAAAGCGCATGGGTTCCTTGTATTCCGCGAGCATTTCCAGAACCGCTTCACAGCTGTTGGCACAGGAGCACTCCTTGTCGGCGTCCGTCCGGATTCCGCGCGGATAGAGCCGGCAGATATCCGGCAGTTCATCTTCTCCGATGGAAGCGTGAATCGAACAGCGTCCGTCTTCCATACGCATCGGACAGTTACCGTCGTAACGCGGATTGAACCGTGCGTAGCATTCCGGCGTCGGATGATCCACCACGCGCAGACCGACGTCCAGTCTCCTCCGCATGGACTGCTCGCAGTCAAGTCCGAGGAGACGGAAATAATTTGTCATAGAAACCGAAATCGGCCAGCCTTCACAGCAGGCGGACCGGCATGCGCCCATCTTGCACGAAAAATGCAGATAATATTCGGGCATCAGAAATTCGTTTGTTTCTTTCATAAAACCTTCTGTATTCAATTGTAGAATCGCCTGCGGATGATTCATCAGCAAAGCGGATGTATTATAATACAGATTTTTTTCATGATTTCATGGATTTTGTGAATTTTTTGTGCATAAATGAACTTTTTTCACGCAAAACAGCGATAAAAAAGGGGCTGTCGCACTAAGGAGAGATTTTCCGAAATGCGACAGCCTCATTCTCATATTTGAATGTTCGTCTCTTCTTTTTCTCCTTTAGCGAGGAGAAAAAGAAGCAAAAAGAGGAACTTTTTCGGAAGTCTTGGGCATTTCGACCTCTGCGGAGGTCGATGAGGGGCTCTGCCCCTTCAACTGAGGAGCTGCGCATCCTCGGCAAACATTTTGAAAAAGTTTGATCAAAACTTTTATACTTGCAACAGCCCCTTTTTCAGTTCATGCCACTGTCTGTTCATCCGGTCATTTTTCCAAAACAAGCTCTGCCAGATGTGCGTATTCGTCCGTCTTCAGCTTATCACGGATCGCTTCTGCGGCAGGCTTTGTATATTCCTCTGCGGCAATGTGCAGTTCTGCGAACAGCTTCATTTCATTCCACGGAATATGGCAGTAGCCCGCGGGATTCTTCTCGAGATAATTCTGATGATATTCTTCGGCGGAGTAAAAGTTTTTGAGAGGTCCGATTTCCACAAAGAACTGCCCGCCCTGTCTTTTCTCGATGGCAGCGATCCGCTCCACGGTTTCTTTTGCCTTCTCGTTTGTGTAATAGATTCCGGTCTGATACTGGGTACCGATATCATTCCCCTGCCGGTTCTGTACGGTCGGATCAATCACATAGAAATATGCCATCAGAATGGCTTCCAGACTCACCTGTTCCGGGTCATATTCCACGCGCACAGTCTCGCGGAATCCGGTTTTCCCGGTGCAGACTGTTTTGTAATCGGCATCCTGCTCACCCGTTCCGTTGGCATATCCGCTCCGGGCGTCAATCACACCGCTGATGGACTGCATCAGATGTTCGGTTCCCCAGAAGCATCCGCCGGCAAGATAAATCACGTTTTCGTTTTCCTGTGTAAAGTCCATAATGCACTCCTATCATTCATTTGCTCTGTCCGTTGTCGAGACAGTTGAAAATCTTTTCCCAGACAGCTTCATCCTGTGCGGTCATCCGGTTCCAGTCCCACGACTGCACAAACGCTGCCTTTTCAGCTTCGGCGGGAGATTTTTTCATCAGCTTTGTTTTTGCGCTGACATATTCCCCCAGATAACGCACGGCATCTTCGGTGTAGTTGGGATTGTGCCCTTTGTTCTTCTCAAGCACAAACGCGGTATTCTTTCGGTCTTTCAGTGCGGACAGCAGCGCATCGTAATGCACCGCCTTGTGACACATTTTGTCGTTGTCCGAATAGATCAGCAGAACCTGTGCATCGGATTTCAGCAGGCTGTCCGCGGCATGATACCGTACAAATTCCGGATTTGCCTGCTTTTCAAGTGCCATGACCGCTTTTCTGTATCCCTTCATGATTCCGCTGAAATAGGAATTGATCAGAAGCTGTACCGACACGAAGCCGGACAGGACGACCACATGGGTAATCTCCGGATGCAGTGCAGCGATGTTCAGCACAGAAAAACCGCCCCAGCTGTGTCCGATCACGGACAGTTTCATCTTTCCGAACCTTGCGTCGTTTTTCAGCATGGTGATACAGTCGTTCAGGTCACACAAAGACTGCGCCATTCCGTTCGGATTCTCACCGCCGGATTCCATGCAGCCTGTGTGATCATATGCAAACACGCGGTATCCGTGTCTGCACAGCATTTCGATCTCCTTCATGTAAGATCGGTGCCCGCCGCCGAAGCCATGATCGAACACAATCAGTCTGCCTTCCGCAGGATTTTCATAAGAGTAGACATATCCCGCAAGCTCATGTCCGCGCGAGGATTGAAAGCGGAGGGCCTCTTTTTTCAGCCCGGCAAAATCGTCCGCTGAAAAATAGTATGCCGTACCGTTGTCATCGCACCGCGTGAATGCCATGCCGCGATACATTTTCAGAATCTGTTTTTCAAAAATCATCCCTCGTATCCTCCGTCACATAAAAGTTCCTTTTCCAGAAGCCGCACCATGATGCCTGTGTTCAGTTCCATGGCGTCTTCCGGATAGATTGCCGGCACATTCCCCCGGTAGAATTTATCCCGGAAAAACCGCACCGCATCTGCATGGGAACCGCCGCCGCGCAGAATCCGAACGATGCTCTCCGCAGTCTCCACGGCATTTTTGCGGCACTGTGACAGATAAAACGCGGTTCTGTCCCTGTCAATCAGTCCGCAGTGCGGAAGAACCATGTTTTCAATATCCATCTGCTCCGCTTTTGTGAGGGAATCGAGCATCATCCGATATCCCACCAGATAAGACGGAACAACAATGTCCCCGCCATCGTACACACCGAGCGTTTCCGTACTGAGCAGCAGTTTTTCCGACGCAAGATAGTACCCGACCGAACATTTGGTATGTCCCGGCAGTTCTATCACGGTGAATTCCATATCTCCCGCACGGATGATATCCCCTTCTTTGACGGGAATATCCACCCGCAGCGCATCGAGCCTGTCTTCATATTCGCCCACGCTGCATTTCTTGGCAAATTTTCTGTCCAGATCCCGCATAACGGCACGTGCTGTCTGTTTGGCAAAAATTTTCGCCGCATATTCTCCCGCAACAGCCTTCGCACCGGGATAACGTGCAGAGATATACGGCGAACCGGCAGCGTGATCATAATGGGAATGCGTGAGAAAAATATAGTCAAGAGAACGGCTGCCGAGAACATTTCCGATTTTGTCCGCTACCGCATAACCGGTAAAGGCAAAGCCCGTGTCATACAAAACGGCTGTTTTTCCGTCGTCGATAAGAAATGCACTGTCGCCCGGATGTGCGCGTACATCTGTGATTTTCAGCTGCATAAGGATACCTCCGGCTTTTTCTTTCTGTATTATAACACGGACGGAGTGTTTTGTAAAGCACAACGGAAAACTGTTTGGGCAGCTTACACCATTATACGGTAGAATCGTTCATATTTCGATGCTATAATAAATGAAATAACACAGTACTTTCCTGCTCAGCAGGCTGCTGCTTTCAGTCAACGAACGGAGGAAACTTTATGAACAACAATTCCTACATCAGCCGGACGACAGATAAATTTGAATCCGTGCTGAATCTCTATGCAAGACGGATTTTCAAAACCATCGCGAAAGCTGAAGATGTATATGCGTTTGAAACCATGGAGCATCTGCGTCTTCCGCCGGAACTTTCCGATATGAAGCCGATCACGGACGGTGCAAATTGGGGCGGCGAGTATGCGAACATCTGGCTCCGTACATCCTATACGGTTCCCGCAGAAGCGGACGGAAAAATCCTCGGCGCCATTCCGGACTGTGATGCGGTCGAAGTGCTCTGCTTCAAAAACGGCAAGCCTTCCGGCATTATCAATTCCAAAAACCGCTTCATCGGCGGCGAACACTCCGCGATGTTTATTTCCACAGATGCGAAAGCCGGTGAAACGGTTGATCTCGCCTTTGAATGCTATGCGGGACACACCTGTTTCGGTACGCAGCCGTATGATAACTATACGCTGGATGAAAGCAAGCCGTGGGATTACAACCACACCTACCGCGGCATCCGCATCGTTGTCATGGACACTGTCATGCGCGATTTCGTGTTCGACCTTGCGACAGTTCTCCAGCTTGCCAAGCTCCCCGGCGAAAATTTTGCTGCAATGAAGGCATACGAATGCCTTATGAACGCATTCCCCTATCTGATTCAGGATACAAGAAGCGCGGATGACGACGAAATTACCGAATCCGCAAAAAAAATCATCACCCTTCTCGCTCCCGCACTCGAAAAGGGCACGGGCGACCGTTCAAGAGGCAAGGTCGGCGTGATCGGTCACTCCCATATGGATACCGCATGGCTCTGGCCCGTATCCGAAACCGTCCGCAAGTGCGCGAGAACTTACGCACAGGCACTCACGCTCATGGATATGTATCCCGAATACACATTCATTCAGTCCTCCGCTCTCCATCTCGACTGGATGCGTGAATACTATCCTGCCATTTTTGAACAGATCAAACAGCGCGTTGCGGAAGGCAGATACGAGCCGAACGGCGGCGTCTGGGTTGAATGCGACTGCAATGTCACCGGCGGTGAAGCGATGGTACGTCAGTTCCTTTACGGACAGCGTTTCACAAAGAAATACCTCGGTTATCTTTCCGATTCCTTCTGGCTGCCGGATACCTTCGGCTACAATGCCGCCATCCCGCAGATCATGCAGGGCTTCGGCGTGAAGTATTTCTACACCACCAAGATGGGCTGGAACGACTTAAATCACTTCCCTGCCGAAACCTTTGTATGGCGCGGCATTGACGGTTCCGAAGTCATCACGCACCTCAACCGCACGCATTTCATTCCCGATGTGAACAATATGCTCTCCTCCGTCCGCGATCTGACGGACAAGCACACCTGCGATATGCGTCTGGCAGCTTACGGCTTCGGTGACGGAGGCGGCGGTCCGACCTACGCAATGCTTGAATTCCTCAAGAGAGCCAAGGATCTCGACGGACTCCCGAAGGTGGAAAACACCACGATTTCCAAATTCATGCAGGAAGTCGAAGAACGCAGAGACAAGCTCCCGCTTTACGACGGCGAACTCTATCTGGAGCTGCACCGCGGTACGCTCACCCAGATGCACGAAGTCAAGAAGAACAACCGTCTCGCAGAAGAAGCTCTGCACGATCTGGAGCTGTTCAATGTTCTCTCCGGCAAAGCCATTTCCGAAAAGCGCGACGAATACTACAAGATTCTTCTGAAGAATCAGTTCCACGATATCCTTCCCGGCACGTCCATTCCGAAGGTATACGACATCTGCGTTCCCGAAATGCACAAGCTCATCGCGGATGCAAAGGCTGACACTGCCGCTTATGCCGCTGCAATGACCACCGCTGCGGAAAAGAAGATTTCCGTATACAACCAGCTTTCCTTCGACCGCGGGGATATCGTTGTCCTCGACGGCGAACACACCTTTGAAAATCGCGTTTCCCAGACCTACACCGACTTTGACGGCAATGTAAAAACGGTTGTCAAGACCTACATCCCCGCAATGTCCTCTCTCGTTCTCACCGAAGGGGAAGAAACGCCCGTTAAGAGCCTGTTCACAGCAGAAGACAACACCCTTCTCACGCCGTTCTATAAAGTTGCTTTCGACGAAAACGGCTACATCAGCTCCCTGTACGACCTGCAGGCTGAACGCGAAGTCAAGCGCGACGGAGCCTCTTCCCTCGGCACGCTCTGGATCGGGGAAGATATGCCGAGATCGTGGGACAACTGGGACATCGACGACGATGTTTTCAGAAAGATGCATCCCGTTACCGATCTTCTCTCCCGCGAAGTCGTTTCCGACGGTGCCGTTGAATACCGCATCCGTTCCGTATACAAGCTCGGCAGAAAATCCTCGATCACGGTGGATACTGTCTTCTATGCCGGTATGCGCCGCATTGATTTTGAAGTGAAGGCTGACTGGGCTGAACGACATCAGCTTCTCAAGGCAGGCTTTGATGTCAATATCCGTTCCGCGTTTGTCAAGAGTGAAATCCAGTTCGGACACATCGACCGTCCGACGACCCGCAACAACACATGGGAAGAAGCGAAGTTTGAAATCTGCAACCACAAGTGGTCCGATCTGTCCGAAACCCGCTACGGTGTCGCGCTTCTGAACGACTCGAAATACGGTCTCTCCTGCGAAGGCAGTGATATGCGTCTGACGCTCCACAAGGGCGGATGCCGTCCCGACCCGTTCACCGATATGGGTATGCACACCATGACTTATTCGCTCCTGCCCCACACCGGTGCATTCGATGCGGAAAAGGTTATTTACCCTGCATATGAGCTCAACTACAAACCGATTGTTGTCGAAGGGGAGCTTTCTGTGCCGAAGCTGTTCACTGTTTCCGCACCCGGCATCATCTGCGAAACGGTTAAGAATGCGGAAGATATCGAAAATGCTTATGTTCTCCGTCTGTACGAAGCAGAACGCAATGCGGCAAACTGCACGCTGACCCTGCCCGGTGCAAAGGCTGCGTGGATCACCGACATGATGGAAGAAAAGAAAGAAGAGCTTGTTCTTGACAAAAACGGCAATACTGTCCTGCACTTCAAGCCGTTTGAAATCAAGACGGTGCTTGTGGAAAGATAAGAGGTTCATCCATGCAATACAAAACCGAACTGCACTGCCACAGCAAAGACGCCAGCGGATGCTCCAGTGAATCCGTTGAAGGGAGTGTGGATTAGTATCTCGCGCAGGGCTATACAACAGTCTGCCTGACCAACCTTTTCGCACCGTTCCGCGATTTGGTAGATCCTGTCCGCTGGTCTGCGGAAATCGA
>JAFQLN010000035.1 GCA_017414585.1 Clostridia bacterium
TGTTACATGCAACATGACCAATGCCATTGATGTGGATGGTACAAACACAGAGGATCTGACAAAAGCCGCTCTAACCTGCCGCAAACAGATGGATTCCATTGTACAATATCTTCGTACCTACGTTCCCGGCTATGAAAACTGTTATGTCATCAGTTCCGCATCCCTGATCGGCATCCGCGAAACAAGGCACTTCAAAGGAAAGTACACCCTGACCGGAGAAGATATTCTCCGTGCGGAAGTATTTGACGATTATGTTGTACGGGACGCACACTTCAATTTTGATGTACACAACATCACCGGAGCCGGACTGGACGAAACCGGTGTGCAGCATCACTGGAATCAGCCCAAGGGCTATACCATTCCGTACCGCTGTCTGCTTCCCGAAAAAAAGGAAAACCTGCTTCTCTGCGGCAGAAATATTTCCGGCACGCACATCGCGCATTCCAACTTCCGCGTCATGCCGATCTGTGTGGGAATCGGTGAAGCAGCGGGTACGGCAGCCGCGATTGCATCCCTCGAAAACCGTTCGCTGACTGACATCCATGCCGCTGAAATCCGTGCACGCATCGGTATCTGATCCGGCAGAAACAAACCGCTTTCATGAACGCAGAAATGCGGGGAGATACTTTCTGATGATTTACAAAGTAAACCGCAAGTACACACCCCGCACCTTAAAAAACCTTTGCCGGATCATTCCATCCGGTAAAGTGCAGATTCGGCTATTTTTACCCAGAATAAAGTTATCTATGAGGGGATGAAGTCACTGAGGAAAATCTTTTTATAAAGTTTTTCCCGGGCTGAAGTCCCCTCTGTTTTTCTGGTCAGCCGATTTTTGCAATGACTTCCACTTCCACGAGCGATCCTTTCGGCAGGTCACGGACTGCCACACAGCTTCTTGCGGGAGCGGAGGTGATATACTTCGCATAAACCGCGTTGAATGCTGCAAAATCCGCGATATCCGCGAGGAAGCAGGTCGTCTTGATGACGTTTTCAAAAGAAGATCCGGCTGCTTCGAGAACAGCGGCAAGATTCTTCATCACCTGTTCGGTCTGTGCGGTCACATCGGTGCCGACCATCTCACCGGTTGTGGGATCGAGCGGAATCTGACCCGAGGTAAAAAGAAGATCGCCGACAACGGCTGCCTGCGAGTAAGGACCGATTGCCTTCGGTGCGTTGGGGGTAGAAATTTTCTGAATCATCAATTCTGTATCCTTTCCGTTTAACAATATTGTTCTCCGTTATTATAGCACAATTCGAAGCAAAAGAAAAGAGGATCATGCAATCGCCGAAGATTTTTCATAAATTCTCAAAGTAAATGCACCGGATATTGAAAAACAGGCAAAAATCTGTTATAATAAAGCAAAATTATCTGATCCGGAGGCTTTTATGCTTGAAGAACTGAAAAAATCCGTTGCGAACGCCAATCTGCTCCTGCCGAAGCTGGGATTGGTTTCCTTTACTTGGGGGAATGTATCCGGGATAGACCGCGAAACAGGACTTGTTGTAATCAAGCCCTCCGGTGTTCCCTATGACGGTATGACGGCAGAAGATATGGTCATTGTCAATCTGGACGGAAAAGTTGTCGAAGGAAAGTGGAAGCCTTCCAGCGATACGCCTACCCATCTGGAGCTTTACAAAGCCTTCGCTGATATCGGCGGTGTTGTCCACACGCATTCCCGCTGGGCGACAACCTTTGCACAGGCAGGCATGGGCATTCCCGCGATGGGCACGACGCAGGGAGATTATTTCTACGGGGAGATTCCCTGTACCCGCGACATGACCGCTGAGGAAATCCGCGGAGCATATGAAAAAGAAACCGGCAGTGTCATCATCGAAACCTTTGGCGGAAAAGACCCCAATGCCATCCCCGGTGTGGTTGTCAAGAATCACGGACCGTTTGCATGGGGCAAAAATCCCGACGAAGCGGTGCACAACGCGGCAGTCATGGAAGAAGTTGCGTTCATGGACTGGCACGCCATGATTCTCAATCCCTCTGCCGGACAAATGCCGCAGGTTCTTCTGGACAAGCACTACCTCCGCAAGCATGGAGCAAACGCCTACTACGGACAGGGCTGACCGCTGTTTGCCGCACGTTCCTCTGTTTGACCGAAACTGCCAGATATAAATCGTTCATTTATAAAGGAGAATTCCATGGATCTCTTGAAAACCACACTGGGTATTGAGCTGGGCTCCACAAAAATTAAGGGTGTTCTGCTCGACGAAAAACACAATATCATTGCGTCCGGGGACTATGACTGGGAAAATCAGCTGATTGACGGCATCTGGACCTACTCCCTCGACAAAGTTCACGAAGGAATCCGCACCTGCTACGCCAATCTCGCGGCTGATTTCAGGAAAAAATCCGGTACAGCACTCACCAAAGTCGGCATGATCGGCATTTCCGGCATGATGCACGGCTATCTCGCGTTTGATGAAGCGGGCAGTCTGCTCGTCCCGTTCCGCACTTGGCGCAACACCATCACGGGCAAAGCAGCTGAAACGCTCTCCGCACTGTTCGGTTTCAATGTTCCCCAGCGCTGGAGCATCGCACATATCGGACAGGCGATTCTGAACGGCGAGGAGCATCTCCCACGTCTCGCTCACCTCACCACGCTCTGCGGCTGCATCCACGAAAAGCTGACCGGTCAGAAGGTTCTCGGCGTGGGAGAAGCATCCGGTATGTTCCCGATCGACTCGGACATCCTGGACTATGACCGCACGATGACGGAAAAATTCGACGCCTTCTCCGCTGAACACGGTTACACATGGAAGATCACAGATCTGCTTCCGAAGGTTCTCACAGCCGGGGATGACGCAGGCATTCTCACCGAAGAAGGTGCCCGTTTCCTCGATCAGACCGGCACACTGGAAGCGGGAATTCCGCTCTGTCCGCCGGAAGGGGATGCCGGAACGGGTATGGTGGCGACCAATTCCGTCAAGCTCTATACGGGCAATGTCTCCGCAGGCACATCCGACTTTGCCATGGTTGTTGTCGATCATCAGCCGGCAATGCACCGCGAAATCGACATGGTCACAACACCCGCAGGTCTGCCCGTTGCCATGGTGCACTGCAACAACTGCACCTCCGATATCAATGCATGGGCAGGACTGTTTGCAGATTTTCTCCGCGCGGCAGGACTCGAGCTTTCCACCGACGCGCTTTATACAACGCTTTTCCGTGCTGCGCTCGACGGTGAAAAGGACTGCGGTGGACTGCTCTCTTACAACTACTTCTCCGGCGAAGGCATCACCGATGTGGACGAAGGCAGACCGGTCTTCCTGCATCAGCCCGATGCGAAAATGACTCTCGGCAATTTCATGCGCACGCATCTGCTCTCCGCCCTCGCAACGCTCAAAATGGGGCTGGACATTCTCACGAAGGAAGAAAAAATCCGCATCGACAAGCTGTACGGGCACGGCGGTTTCTTCCGAGTACCCGAAGCCGGTCAGCGTATGCTCTCGGCAGCCGCAGCATCTCCCGTATCCGTCATGAAAACAGCGGGCAGCGGCGGTCCCTACGGCATGGCTCTTCTGGCGGCATACAAGCTGAATCGAGAAGCCGGCGAAACGCTCGAAGATTATCTTGAAAACAAGGTCTTCGCTTCTGCCGAATCCTCCACACTCATGGCGGATCAGGCGGACATCGACGGTTTCAACGCCTTCCTCGAATCCTATCGCAAGGCATTCCCCGTAGAACTTGCGGCGATTGCAAATTTCTGATTCTTTGCGAAAAACATAAAAGATTCCCCGATCCGTTCATAGCGGCAGGGAATCTTTTTTTCGGATTGCGAGGTCGGCTTACAAGAGATTATTTTGCGTACTGCTTCAATGTCTCAGCAACAGCAGCAAAGCGGGGATTTTCCCGGATGCAATCGTATCGTGCATGTTCCAATCGTTCAAGCATCCAATAGCAGTTTGTATGTTCTGTCAGTTCATGAAAATCCCTGCCCGGTTCGGGATAAACCAGCTGATCGGTAAGGATGGATGTGTAATGCTTGCCGTGATCATGGATATAAGACTGATCATATGCCGCCGCATGAAAACACATCTTTTCAAGAGATAAAAGCGCTTCCTCTGTTTTCCCCTGTGCAATCTGATAGGTAGAGAGCAGCCAGTCGTTGAACGCAATCCTCGTATGGTAAAACATCAGATTCTCCCCGTATATCATGTAATAGAGCTGACTGGATATGCGAAGCATCTCTGTTTTTCGATCCCATGTTGACGGAGCGTTCGGCAGTTCTTCATCGAGCACTAAATTGCGGATGGCGATTCCCAGCGCATCGGTGAGTTTTTCAATTTCATCCTGCTTATAAAATTCCGTTTTTCCGTCACCGACACCGTCGGCAAGTGCAGATTCGCGGCGGTATTTCATGGGTGTCAGCATACAGGCAGCTTCCATAGCTTTCTCGCACTGTTTCGATTCTCCGTAAATATTGATCAGAAGATAGATCGCATCATATCGGATATTTTCATCGCGGCACGCATCAATCACGGATGTACACAGATTTTCAATTTCCCGCAAAAGATCGGGCGAACGGTTCTCTTCCCATATATGATACAGACAAACAGCAAGATTCTCTTTGATCTCACAATCGGCAGGATATACGGCATTCGCATTTCTCGCAAAGGCAAGCCGTTCTTCGATTGTCCCGACCTCGGAAAGCCGGGCAAGTTCTTTTTTGACTTTCGCCAGTTCCTCTTCCCGTTCGGAACGCTTATAGCCAAGAAGTACGTCCGTACTGACAGCAAAAAAATCCGCCAGTGCCGGAACAAGCTCCAGATCCGGATATCCGCCTTCGGATTCCCAGCGTGAGACTGCCTGCGGTGTAACCCCGAGCGCAGCAGCCAGTGTATCCTGCGTCATGCTTTTTTCCAGACGGAGTTTTTTTATCATCGCACCAATTTTTATGTTCATATGATACCTCAAAAATCAGATTCTGTCAGCTGACGGTTATATTATAGCATACGGAACCTGCGCGATCAATGATCAATCCGTTGTTGTGCACATCAAGCGTTGCTTGACCTCGTCTTCTGGACTTCAACCATGCAGCTTTTGATCCACTTTCCTCAATTTTTCGATGCCGCTTTACAGAAGTTTCATTTCGTGGTATAATATAGTATCATATCTTATCTGCGGAGTTCACTATGATCAACGAACATATTCAGACAAAAATCACAAAAAGCTGTGATGTCCTTGTATGCGGCGGAGGATTTGCGGGCATTTCTGCGGCACTGGCTGCTGCCAGACACGGAAAGAAAGTCATTCTTCTCGAAAAGCAGTACATACTCGGCGGTCTCGGTACGGCGGGACTGGTGACAATCTATCTTCCCCTTTGCGACGGTATGGGACGACAGATTTCCTTCGGAATTGCGGAGGAACTTCTGAAGCTGTCCGTTTCGATGGGTGCGGAGGCAGACTATCCTGCCAACTGGCTCGACAGTGCGGATCCCTCCGGCAGAAACGAAAACAGCCGCCGGTATCAGGTTCGCTATAATCCGCATATTTTCGCCATTCTTGCCGAACAGCTGCTTTTGCAGGAAGGCGTGCAGATTCTTTACGGAACGTATGCCGCCGCTGTCCATAAAGACGGAGACAGAATTGACTCTGTCATCATCGAAAACAAGTCCGGCAGACAGGCAATCCGTGTATCCTCCTGCGTCGATGCAACAGGCGATTGCGATATCGCGGCATTCGCCGGTGCTCCGACGGAAGTTTTCGGACAGGGAAATATTCTCGCAGCGTGGTACTACCTGCTCGATCAGACGGGATACCATCTCAATGCGCTTGGATTCTGTGATATTCCGGAAGAAGACAAAAACGAGCACAACCGCGTGAATCAGCTGGTTCCGAAGCGGTTTGCGGGGCTGGACGGAGACGAACTCTCGGAAATGACCGTCCTCTCCCACGCTTCCCTGCTCAGCGATCTGAAGAAAAAACGGCAGAACGATCCCACCGTTGTCCCGACCTGCATAGCTTCCATCCCGCAGATCCGCATGACCCGGCGAATCCGCGGAGAGTACACGCTCGATACCGCGCACGCACATACCTGTTTTGCGGATTCCGTCGGCATGGTATCGAACTGGAAAAAACGCGGTCCCGTTTATGAAGTTCCCTTCTCCACGCTGTATTCCAAGGAAGTCAGAAATCTCATCACCGCGGGCAGATGCACTTCCGTCACCGACAGTATGTGGGATATCATGCGCGTCATCCCATGCTGTGCGGTCACCGGACAGGCTGCGGGTACGGCGGCGGCACTCACGGACGATTTTTCCGCGCTGGATGTGTCCGTTCTGCAGGCACTCTTGCAGAAAGACGGCGTAATCCTGCACGAAAAGGATCTGCCCGGACATACGCAGAACTGATCTATACCGCATAACCGCACGCTTTTCTCTGTTTCATACGCAGAATACCAATATAACGATCATCTCAAAGAAATCAGGCACACCATGAAAGCATCCATCAAAGAGTATCTCGGCGACCGGGAACTGTACAAAAAAATGGCGAAAATCGCCATACCCGTGTCGCTCCAGCAGCTTATCACCGTCGGCATCAATCTCATGGACACCATCATGCTCAGCTCCATGGGCGATGCACAGCTCTCCGCTTCCTCCCTTGCCGGACAGTTCATCACCCTTTTTCAGATTTTCTGCATGGGCATTGGGATGGGCGCATCCGTCCTGACCTCCCGCTTCTGGGGAATGCAGGACAAAAACTCCCTTAAAAAAGCAATCACGATCATGCTGCGCTTCCTCCTCGTTTTTGCCGGCGTGTTCACCATCGCAACGCTCCTCGCACCGCAGCTGATCATGAAAATTTACACCCCCGATCAGCCGCTCATTGATTACGGCGTGATCTATCTGCGCTGGATGATCCCTACATACCTCTGCATGGGACTGTCGCTGACCTGCACCATCGTCCTGCGTACGGTAGGACAGACCCTGATCCCGCTCATCTGCTCCGTCTGTGCGTTCTTCGTCAATGTCTTCTTCAACTGGGTCTTCATTTTCGGTCATCTCGGTGCTCCGAGAATGGAAATCGCAGGGGCGGCGCTCGGTACGCTTATCGCACGTATTTTTGAACTTATGTTCATCTGCGGATACTTCTTCCTCGTTGACAAGCGAATCCGCTACCGTCTGCGCGATTTCTTCATGAAAACCCGCGATCTCGTCGGCGAATACTTCCGCGTCAGCATTCCCGTTCTCATCAGCGACGGTCTGCTTGCACTCGGCAACAATGCCGTAGCGATGATCATGGGACGCATCGGCGAAGCCTTTGTTGCGGCAAACTCCGTCACAACCGTTGTCCAGCAGCTTTCCTCCGTCCTGACCACGGGAATCTCCAATGCCAGCGGCATCATCACGGGTCACACGATGGGCGAAGGGGATTACAAAAAGGCACAGCGGCAGGGATACACGTTCCTCTTTCTCGGATTTGTCATCGGATGCGCCGCAGCCCTTGTTATCCTGCTTCTGCGCTCTCCGATCATCAATTATTACGATGTTTCCGCCGAAGCGAAAGCAATTGCATACGACCTCATGGATGCTATTATTATCATTGTGATTTTCCAGTCGATGAACTCGATTCTCACAAAAGGCGTCCTCCGTGCGGGCGGGGATACGAAATTCCTCATGCTCGGCGACATTCTCTTCCTTTGGGTTGCGTCCATTCCTCTCGGAGCACTGGCGGGACTCGTTTTCCACTGGTCGTCGTTCTGGATCTACACCATGCTCAAAATTGACCAGATCATCAAATGTGTCTGGTGCTATTACCGCCTGAAAAGCGGAAAATGGCTCAAGAAAATCCACAAAGCGGGAGAAAATCCCGGCAAATAACAGACAAAAAGGCAGTACACGGAGCTTTTCACCGGTGCACTGCCTTTTCTTTATTATTCAATCGGTTTGAGTTCTTTCAGATCATACGGTGTGGACTGGTACACATAGTAGTTCAGCCAGTTGGTATACATGAGCATACCGGTCGAACGCCAGCGCACCACGGGAGCCTTTGACGGATCGTCGTCGGGATAGTAGTTGACCGGCGGATGGATCGGGAGATTGGCTGCCACGTCCCGTCTGTATTCCGCGTCCAGCGTGAGCGGATCGTATTCGGAATGTCCGAGCACGAAAAACTGACGGTACTTTTCCGCGTAGATGATGCTCGCCCCGGTAATATCGGAGGATGCGAGGATCTTCAGCCCCGGTGTCTTCTCCACATCGGCACGGTCAATGGCGGTATGTCTCGAATGCGGGATATAGAATTCATCGTCCATCCCGCGAAGAAGCATGGAACGTGCATAATCGGCACGGTGCGGGTATACACCGAAGAGTTTTTCGGGAAGCTGGTGCTTGGGAATTCCATAGTGATAGTAAAGTCCTGCCTGTGCGCCCCAGCAGATGTGGAACGTGGAGTGCACGTGCTTTTTCGACCACTCCATGATCGCACAGAGTTCTTCCCAGTAGTCCACTTCTTCAAATTCCATCTGTTCCACGGGAGCACCGGTGATGATCAGTCCATCGAAGTTTTCGTCCATCACATCGGAGAAGGTTTTGTAAAACGCAAGAAGATGATCCTGTGCCGTGTTGGCTGACACATGGGAAGCGGTTCGGATGAGGGTCAGTTCAATCTGCAGCGGAGTATTGCCGAGCATACGCGAAAGCTGGGTTTCCGTTTCGATTTTCTTCGGCATCAGGTTGAGCAGAAGAATGCGGAGCGGACGGATATCCTGTGTGATCGCGCGTGTTTCGGTAATGGCAAAAATATTTTCGTCAGCCAGTGTCTGAACAGCCGGCAGATCGTTCGGAATCTTGATGGGCAATGTTACATCCTCCTGATGATTTACGCCAGAGCCTGTTCGATGTCTGCAATCAGATCATCCGCGTCTTCAATACCGACGGAAAGGCGGACGAGATCGGCACTGACGCCGGCTGCGATGAGTTCTTCATCATTCATCTGGCGGTGCGTAGTGGTTGCGGGATGCAGGCAGCAGGAACGCGCGTCGGCTACATGGGTTTCGATGGCAATCACGCGGAGCTTTTCCATAAAGGCACCGGCTGCTTCTCTTCCGCCCTTGACGCCGAAGCTGACGACACCGCAGGTTCCGTTCGGCATATATTTCTGCGCAAGTGCATAATCGGGGCTGGACTCGAGTCCCGGATAGTTGACCCACGCAATTTTCGGGTGATTTTCAAGGAACTTGGCAGCAGCAAGCGCATTTTCGCAGTGCCGCTTCATACGGACGTGCAAACTTTCCAGACCGAGATTGAGGATATACGCATTCATCGGCGCGGAGCACATACCAAGGTCGCGCATCAGCTGTGCGGTCGCCTTGGTGATATATGCGCCTTCGATGCCGAACCGTTCGGTATAGGTTACGCCGTGATAGCTTTCATCGGGTGTGCAGAGTCCGGGGAATTTGTCGGGATATTTTGTCCAGTCGAACTTGCCGGAATCAATAATTGCACCGTTGATTGCCGCACCGTGTCCTTCCATATACTTGGTTGCGGAATGGGTAACGATATCCGCGCCCCAGAGGAAGGGATTGCAGTTGACCGGCGTCGGGAAGGTGTTGTCCACAATCAGCGGAACGCCGTGCGCGTGGGCAGCGTGCGCAAACTTTTCGATATCGAGGACTTTGAGCGCCGGATTGGCGATGGTTTCCCCGAAAACGAGCTTGGTATTGGGCTGGAACGCGGCATCGAGCTCTTCCGCTGTGCAGTCGGGAGAAACAAATGTCGTGGATACGCCCATACGCTTCATGGTAACGGCGAGCAGGTTATAGGAACCGCCGTAAATCTTGGAGGATGCGACTACATGACCGCCGCATTCGCAGATATTGAAAATCGCAAGGAAGGTTGCCGCCATGCCGGACGAGGTCAGCATCGCCGCTGTACCGCCTTCAAGTTCGCAGATTTTCGCGGCGACGGTATCCGTTGTGGGATTCTGCAGACGGGAATAGAAATAACCGCTGTCCTCGAGATCGAACAGTCTGCCCATGGCATCGCCTGTATCATATTTATAGGTTGTACTCTGGATAATCGGAATCTGACGCGGTTCACCGTTGCCGGGGTTATAACCGCCCTGCACACACCGCGTACCGATTGCTTTTTTCATGATGATTTACCTCTGCTTATAAAATGGTATGAATCAAAGCATATGTGCACGGAGTTCTTCACCGGAAAGAGGTGAAAGATCCGCGGGAGCAATATCAAACACGGTCTTGCATCCGGTGATGCCGCGCTGATGCATTTTATAAATCGCACGTGCATATGCGACAAGGACGCTGGACGTGAATTCCGGATTGGAATCGAGCTTGAGACTATATTCAATCACATGGGTATGTTCACCGTTCCAGCCGGTTTTTCCGGTGCGGATTACGGAACCGCCATGGGGAATGCCTGCGTGATCCCGCTTGAGTTCTTCTTCGGAGATAAAGGTAACCGTTGTGTTGTAGTCCGCGAAATAGTTCGGCATGGTCTTGATTTCGTTTTCGATCCGGGCAAGATCCGCGCCTTCTTCTGCGACAACATAGCATTCGCGGGTGTGCTTTTCACGGGTCGTCAGTTCGGGCTGCTTACCTGCACGTACGGCTGCAAGCGCTTCGGGAACGGGTATGGTGTACTGTCTTGCATCCTTGACGCCGTCTATTCTGCGGATAGCATCGGAGTGTCCCTGACTGACGCCGCGTCCCCAGAAGGTATAGTCCTTTCCGTCGGGCAGAACCGCGGATGCATACAGTCTGTTGAGAGAGAACATTCCCGGGTCCCAGCCTGCGGAGATGAGAGCAATATGTCCGGATTCCGCTGCGGATTTGTCAACACGGGCAAAATGAGCGGGAATTGCCGCGTGCGTATCAAAGCTGTCAACAACATTGAAATCCTTCGCCAGTGCGGGGGTCATTTCTGGAAGGTCTGTCGCGCTTCCGCCGCAGAGGATGAGCACGTCGATCTGCTCCTTCATTGCCGCCAGCTGATCCGCATGGTAAACGGGTACATCGGAATGCACCTGTACCGTTTTCGGATCGCGGCGGGTGAAGATGCCCACCAGTTCCATATCCGACGAATGTGCCGCAGCGATTTCCACACCGCGGCCGAGATTTCCGTAGCCGTAGATTGCTATTTTCATGTATTTATACCTGATTTCCGTTAGATTCTTCGTATACTTATTGTGAAACCATATCTTTCATTTCGTATCTGCCGGCGCCTTTTCCGATCAGCCACTCAGCTGCCGCGAGAGCACCTTCGGCAAACAGAGCACGGTTGTGCGCTTCGTGCTTCAGGGTGATCGTCTGATTGGGTGTGCCGATGATGACTTCGTGTTCCCCGACAATATTGCCCATGCGGACAGCGTGGATGCCGATTTCTTCCGCTGTTCTCTTGCCGTGACCGCTTCTGCCGAGGACGCTGAATGCGTTTTTGCGCACTTCACGGATGGCGTTGGCAATCATGAGCGCCGTGCCGGAAGGAGCATCCAGCTTGCGGTTGTGATGCTTTTCGATGATTTCGATTTCCGCGTCGGGCATCGCTGCAGCGGTCTTCTTCGCCAGTTCCACAAGCAGTGCAACGCCGAGGGACATATTCGCCGAGAAGAACACAGGAATCTGTCTGGAAGCTGCTTCGATTTCGGCGAGTTCTTCGCTCGTCTGTCCTGTCGTGCAGAGGACAACGGGGAGCTTCTTTTCTATCGCATATGTTATGAGATCGTGCGTACAGGTATGATGGGAGAAGTCAACAATGCAGTCGCATTCCGGCAAAGAAGCGTCAGCAAAGGACTTTGCGCAGGGAACCACCGTATCGTCACCTGCAAATGCGTCAACACCTGCGACCAGTTCTGCATTTCTGTAGCCTGCCTGTGCCAATGCTGCAACTTCGCGTCCCATATGTCCGCACAGTCCGCATAAAAGGATTCTCATACAGCCCGCCTCCATTCAGATGAGGTTCTGCTCCCGCATGAGCGCGAGAAGCATTTCTTCATGATCCTTTTCCATGGGGGTCAGGGGAAGACGGAGATAGTTTTCGCCGAAGCCCATCGCTGCCATCGCCGCCTTGACGGGAATGGGATTTACTTCACAGAACAGAGCGTTTACGAGAGGAAGCAGATCGAGCTGGATCTTCAGTGCTTCCTTCATCTTTCCTTCCAGATAGAGATGGCACATTTCGGAAGTCTTCTTCGGCATGGGGTTGGAGAGGACGGAAATGACGCCCTTGCCGCCGAGGGAGAGAATCGGGATAATCTGATCATCGTTGCCGGAGTATATGTCGAGTTCATCGCCGCAGAGCTGTGCGATTTCAGCGATCTGGGAAATATTGCCGCTCGCTTCCTTGATAGCAACGATATTCGGATGCTTTGCCAAAACAGCACAGGATGCGGGGGTAAGGTTGCAGCCTGTTCTTCCGGGGACATTGTAGAGAATGCAGGGCTTGGTGCTGACATCCGCAACAGCCTTGAAGGATTCGATCAGACCCTTCTGTGTAGCCTTGTTGTAGTAAGGTGTGACAAGGAGCATCGCGTCCGCACCGGCTTCACAGGCGAATTTCGTGAGGTCAATGGCGTAAGCGGTGTCGTTGGAACCTGTACCCGCGATCACGGGAACACGTCCTGCAATGCGGTCAACGGCATACTTGATAACCGCACGGTGTTCTTCGTCGGTCAGGGTCGAGCCTTCGCCCGTGGTGCCTGCGACAACAATTGCGTCAATGCCTTCTTCGATCTGCCAGTCGATGAGTCTGCCGAAAGATTCGTAATCAACGCCGTTTTCGTTCAGGGGCGTAACAATCGCGGTAGCAGCTCCGGTAAATACTGTATTTTTCATTATAATCTCCTGTTCCATCAGCCAAACAAAAAAGAGACAGCGATAGCTATCCCGATACTTGCCGGTTTCCGGTCAAAAATGGTGATAGCCCTCCGCAGCGGACGTCCGCTCTGCGACAACAGGACGGATCTTATCCGCACTGCCAGCCAGATACCTGCCACAGTATCCGCTTCGGCACCGGCACCTTTCCCGTACGACTCCGGCAGCCATATTTCTGTACGGTACTCTTCACGCGATGCGCCTCTATCTGTTTGCAAAATTTTTGATAATCTATTATACCACGCAACAGGATGTGTGTCAAGAGTTTTTCCTGTAATGGAGGAATATTTATGCATCAAACCGGACGCGGAAGCTGATGATCATTTACATTTCCATACCCTTGACAAATTTACCGCTTTGTTCTATAATAAAAATACAATTTTTGTTTTGGAACCTGTAGAAAATCCAGAAAGGACAGACATCATGAATCTGAATCATTGCAATATCCATCACAAAGGCGAAATCACAAACTGGGATGAAGCTCTGCCGCTCGGAAACGGGAAGCTGGGTGTCCTTCTCTACGGCAGCAATCCTCTGCGCCTTTCACTGGACCGGATGGATCTCTGGGATAACCGTCCGGCTCCGGCTACCCTGGAAGAAGGATTCCATTTTTCTCATATGAAGCAACTGATTGACAGCGGATCTGATAAGGACTGGCGTGAATTTCTGCGGATGTTCGATCATATCTATACTGCCACTGCCTTTCCGTCAAAAATCACAGCCGGAAGACTGGAACTGACTTTTGCCGATCCCTTCACACCGGAATACACCCTCTCACTGGATAACGCAGCAGCTGTTGTCACGGATCAAAACGGCAGTCTCCGTCTGACAGGTTTTACCAGTGCAGAGGATTTCATCGGTGTATTCAGAGTTTACGGAGATTATTCTATGTCCGTCCACATACCGAAGTATATCTCCGATCATGATGCCGCCGGTCCCGGAACATCCATGGGATATCCTCCCACACAGATTGTACAGGAGAATGGTTTTACCTATACCCGTCAGGAAACGCACACCGATTTCACTTACGGCATCGTGGTTTACGAAAAAAACTGCGGCAGCTGCCGTGAGCTGTATTTCACGATCACAGCCAGCACGGATGGTGAAAACGATCTGGACGATGCCAAAGCATCCCTTCTCCGTGCAGCGGATACTGGGTATGAAGCTCTTCTGGAAAAGCACACTGCGTGGTGGCAGTCCTACTGGGCAAAATCGGAAATCAATATCGGTGATCCGATGGTGGAACCTGTCTATTACCGCTCCATGTATCTGTTCGGTTCATGCAGCCGCAAAGGTTTTTATCCCATGCCGCTGCAGGGAGTCTGGACTGCCGACAACGATGCTCTCCCGCCGTGGAAGGGAGACTATCACCACGATACCAATACGCAGCTGTCTTATCAGGCTTATCTGAAAGCCAATCATCTGCCGGAGGGCGAAGTATTTCTTGACTATCTCTGGAATCTGCGGGACGCGTACCGGAAATATGCCCGGGATTTCTTCAGCGTGGACGGGCTTTTGATCCCCGGTGTCTCTACGATGGACGGAAAGCCTATGGGCGGCTGGCCGCAGTATACTTATTCGCCTGCCATGACTATATGGACGATCCAGAGCTTCGACGAGTATTACCTCTACACAGATGATATCGAGTTTCTCAAAAACCGTGCTTACCCCATGTTTACCGAAGTCGGCACAGCCATTGAAGGCTTGCTGGAAGAACGCGGCGGAAAGCTGTACCTCCCCCTGTCCTCTTCTCCGGAGATTTACGACAACCAGCGTAAAGCCTACCTGAAACCCAATTCCAATTTTGACCTCGCACTGATGCGGTATTTATTCACAACGCTCGCCGGATATGCCAAAATCCTGAACGATGACAATGCCGCCGCACATTGGAACAGAATTCTCTCAAAACTGGATGACATTGCTCTCAACGGCAGCAGCATCCTTCTTGCAGAGGGGGAACCACTGCATGTCTCCCACCGTCATCTTTCCCACCTGATGTGCCTCTATCCCCTTCACCTGATCAATTATGACACGCCCGAACACATGGCGATTTACCAGCGCGCACTCCATGATCTTGAA